>DASXVL010000488.1:0-8849 GCA_036504255.1 Armatimonadota bacterium
ATAACGAAGGTATCGGTGGTAAAGGCAATACGCCCCGTCCCGACCTCCAACACCGCCGAGTCGCCCAGTTGGCGCAGCGTGTCGTTCCCGAAGTGCGGCAGGAAGACTTCCTGCATCAATTGGGCGCTTTTCGTGCCGCCCGCGCCGTGGGCTAGCAATATCGTGGTATCGCGCATGGGCGTAATTCCTTCCGTGTCGTTAGCGTCGTGCATAGCGGTATTCGGCGGCGCAGGAACCTTCGCTGGACACCATGCAGGCGCCAAGCGGACGGGCTGGGGTGCAGCCCTTGCCGAAGGCCGGGCAATCGGTGGGCGTTTTGCGCCCTTTGAGAATTTCGCCGCAGGCGCAGACTGACGGTTCAGTGGATACCGTGTCGGTCAGCGGCGGCAGGAATTGCGCGGCGTCAAAGGCGGCGAATTCCTGGCGAAAACGCAGCCCACTGCCGGGGATGACGCCGATGCCGCGCCAGTCCGCGTCGGTCGCCTCGAAGACGGTGTGCGTGCAGGCGGCGGCGGCCGGGTTGCCTGCCGGTAATACTGCGCGGGAGTACTGCACTTCTACCTCGGCATGCCCGTCGTTGATCTGCTTCACGAGCATCCAGATGGCCTGCAGG
Organism: Armatimonadota bacterium; assembly: GCA_036504255.1. Taxonomy (GTDB): domain Bacteria; phylum Armatimonadota; class Hebobacteria; order CAIYQO01; family CAIYQO01; genus DASXVL01. The sequence goes on from DASXVL010000488.1 coordinate 614, forward strand.
ATATCGAGCGGCTCAAAGCCGGTGATGACACAGGGAATGTGGTAGGCCGCCACGATGGGCAGGTACGCGTCGCTGCCGAGAATGGCGCTGACGTGGCCGGGACAGATGAAGCCGTCGAGCGCCACCTCCGGGTCACCGGCGAGGGCGATGAGCGCTTGCGGCATGGTCTTGTGGCCGCAGAGCACAAAGAAATTCGTCACACCGCTGCGCTGGGCTTCCAGCACGGCGAGGGCGACGGCGGGCGTGGTCGTTTCAAAGCCCACGCCGCAGAAGATGACACGCCGTTCTGGATGCTCTTGCGCAAAGGCCACCGCATCGAGCGGCGAGTAGACCACCCGCACATCGACGCCGCGCGCGCGCTCGGTTTCCAGCGAGGTGGTGGTACCGGGCACGCGCAGCATATCGCCAAAACTGGTCAAGGTGACGTCCGGCTGTCGGCCCAGGCCGATGAAGCGGTCGATATCCGACTGCGGGGTCACGCAGACCGGGCAACCGGGACCGGAGATCAAGCGCACGGTGTCGGGCAGCAGGCTCTTGATGCCATGCCGGGCAATGGCCATGGTATGGGTACCGCAGACTTCCATGAGCTTGATGGGACGCACGGCGTCGCGGCGGATGCAGGCGGCCAGGTCTTGCGCCAACTGACCGTCACGGAATTCATCAATGTAGCGCATCGGTCAGTTCCTTGATGAGACGCAGCGTTTCGGCGGCTTCTTCCGCGTCGACGCGTTCGATGGCGATCCCGGCATGGACGAGCACATACTCGCCCGGCGCGGCGTCGGAAATGAAGTCAACGCGGATGTTGCGGGTGACGCCTTCTTGCTCCACCAACGCGGTCTTTCCGGTCACTTCGACTATTTTCATCGGCACGGCTAAACACATGTCCGTTCATACCTTTCCGCGGCGATCATTGCCTGCCCTAAGGAGAGGCCGCCGTCATTGCAGGGCACTTGCTGGTGCCGATACACGGTGAAATGCTGCGCTGCCAAGCAATCTTGCGTCAGGCCGAGCAGCAGCATATTTTGAAAGACGCCGCCACTCAAGGCCACGTCATTGACGCCCGTTTCGTCGCGCAGGCGGATGCAGACATCCGCTGTCATGGCCGCGATGGTCGCATGGAACGAGGCCGTTATCGCCTCGTGGGCGACATGCCGTCGCAGCCCATCGACCAGCGCGCTAAAGAGCGGCGTCATATCGACCACCAGCGTACCAAGCGCATTGCACGCGATATGGTAAGGATATACCCGTTCCGCGGGGAAATACGCCACTGTCTCTAATTCGATGGCGGCCTGGCCTTCATAGGTGACGTCGCCGCAGATGCCGAGCAGCGCCGACACGGCGTCGAAGAGTCGCCCCATGCTCGACGTACGGGGGGTATTCAACCCGCGTGCGATCTGCATACCTACGGCGGCGGCTTCGGCGGGGCTCAATCCGGGTACACAGGCGGCGGCCTCTTCCAGGGGCATGCCCGCGCGCAGGAGATGGGCGAGCGCAATGCGTCCGGGACGACGGATGGCCGCTTCGCCGCCGGGGAGCGCGATGGGCGCCAGATGGGCGGCACGCCGAAAGGCGCGGTAATCGCCCACGAAGAACTCACCGCCCCAGATGGTACCATCGGTACCGAAACCGGTGCCGTCGAAGGCCACCCCGATCACCGGTCCGCGTAGACCATGTTCCGCCATGCAGGACGCGATATGCGCGTGATGATGTTGCACGCCGAGTAAGGGCACGCCTTGCTGCGCGCAGGCGAAGCGCGTGGCATGGTAGTCGGGGTGCAGGTCGTGCGCAATGGCCACCGGTTTGACCGCGTAAAAGTCGCAGAAGTGCCGTACCGCCTGGGTGTAGTGCTCCAGCGTAACGGGATTTTCCAGGTCACCCAGGTGCTGGCTGAGCAGCGCCGTTTTCCCCTTGGTGATGCAAAACGTGTTTTTCAGGTCGCCGCCGCACGCCAAGATCTGCGGCAGTTCCGTGTCGACGGCCAGTGTGATGGGACGCGGGACATAGCCACGCGCGCGGCGAATGAAGGTGGGCGCATCCCGGTGGACGCGCACCAGCGAATCATCGCACGCCAGGTGAATGGGGCGGTTGTGCGTGAGAAAATGGTCGGCGATATGCCCCAGGCGCGCGCGCGCCTCCTCGTCATGGTAGGCGATGGGCTCATCGCTCAAGTTGCCGCTGGTCATCACCAGCGCGCCGCCGAACTCGCGCAGCAGCAGTTGGTGCAGCGGCGTGTAGGGTAGCATGATCCCCAGCGTGGTGATGCCCGGCGCGACTTGCGACGCGAGGCCGTTCTCACTGCGGGCGGGCATGAGCACAATGGGGTGTTCCGGGGTGAGCAGCAGCCGGGCGGAGGCGTCATCCACCACGCACAAGCGGCGCGCTTCCTCCAGGTCGGGGCACATGAGGGCAAACGGTTTGCCCGCGCGCCCCTTGCGCGTGCGCAGGGCGTGCACGGCCTCCGGGTTACGCGCGTCGCAGGCGAGGTGAAAACCTCCCAAGCCTTTGATGGCGAGAATGCGTCCGGCACGCAGCAAAGCGGCCGTCGCCGTGATGCACCCGGCGTCATCCATGTCCTCGCCGCCATCCAGCGACAACTGCGGCCCGCAGATGGGACAGGCATTGGGTTGTGCGTGGAAGCGGCGATTGCCCGGATCTTCATACTCGGCCTGGCAGTCCGGACACATAACGAAGTCGCGCATGGTGGTCTGCGGCCGGTCGTAGGGGACGGCGCGAATGATGGTGAAGCGCGGCCCACAGTTCGTGCAATTGGTGAAGGGGTAGCGGTAGCGGCGATTGGTTGGGTCGGCAATATCCGCCAGGCAGTCCGGGCAAGTCGCGACATCGGGGGGAATGCCCGCGCGCACCGACTCGCGCCCTTCGCTCTCGCGGATGCGGAAGCCGCTCTCTCCCTGTACGGGTAACGCCTCGCGTTGCACCTCGCCGACGCGCGCCAACACGGGGGCATCACGCGCGATGCTCTCGAAAAAATGGCCGAGCGCGTCCTCGCTCCCTTCGACCTCGATGCGCACACCGTCACCGGTGTTGCACACCCAACCCGCCAGCCCGTGCGTACGCGCGAGTTGGTAGATGAAGGGGCGAAAGCCGACGCCCTGTACCGTGCCGCTGACGGCTATCCGCCATCGGCGGCGCGCAGTATTCTGGCGGACGGTGACGGTCATTTTGTGCGTTCCATCGGTATCATTCTCCTGCATGACCTCACCATCGCCTTTCGTGCGCGGGGGCGCGTGTCCGTCGAATTAGAAGTTGTCCGGAAAGTACGTGGTCGAGGATGGCGTCGAAATTTTCGTGACGGGCAAGGCGGCGTGTCGGAGCATGTATGGCGACATACATGCCCGATACGCCAACGCCGCCCGACGCGAAAAGATCGATGCCAGACCGACCAGAGACTTTGCGGACAGCTTCTTAGGACTTCGGCGGCTCGTCGTCCATGCGCATGGACTTCTTGAATTCGCGTAGGCCTTCGCCCACGGAACGGCCGATTTCCGGCAGCCGCTTGGCGCCAAAAAGCAGGCCGACGATGATCAGGATGATCAGGATCTCTTCACCACGTCCAAACATAATGGTACTCCTTCATACGGGTTGCGATACGGGATAGCGCTGCCAGCCGGCGACGATGTCGCGCGCTGCGTGCACGAGGTGCGGCAGGGCGTTTTGCACCGCTGGGGTCAGCTCAAGCCCGTAATCGATGGTGTCCGGTTCGACACCCAGTATGCTAATGTGCGGGGTATGTATATACGGCAGAAAGCGCAAGGCCGCGATCAGACTCAATTCATGTAGCGACGTCGGGACTCCGCCAGGGTCCACGTCGCCGATGCTAAAGCGATAGATCGTTCCCGGTGCGCCTCCTGTTTTCATGGCGTCGATCGCTAAGATCATATCCGCCCACTCAAAAAGATGCAAGGCATCGAGCACCGCGGCGCCGATATCCGCCACGCAGACGCCGGGAGGCGCATCCTGCTCCAGCAGGCGGACGGCGTGGATGCCCACCCCATCGTCCTGCAGCAGCAGATTGCCCAGTCCAGCGATGAGTATATGCGGCGTATGTTGATCTTGTTCCATAACGATCCTCCTCCGTAGTGGCCCCCGCCCCTCCCCCTAATCTGGGAGAGGGGCATTTTTGGGTCATTACGCGTGATCGTGCTCATGCGTGTGATGGGAATGCATGTGCCCGTCGCTGTGATCGTGCGTCGTGATTTCATCCTCGCCATGATAGTGGCCAAGGGCGAAGATGGTGGCATCGTCCGTGGGACGCATGACATGCACCGCGCAGGAGAGACACGGGTCGAAGGAGTGGATGACGCGCACCACTTCTATCGGCTCGTTGATATTTTTCACCGGTGTCCCGATCAACGCTTCCTCGATCGGGCCGCGCTTGCCGCTGCTGTCGCGCGGTGAGGCGTTCCAGCAGGTCGGGGTGATGATCTGATACCGGGCAATTTTTCCGCCCGCGATCTGCACCCAGTGGCCCAGTGCGCCGCGCGGCGCTTCGGTCAAGCCGTAGGACGTTGCGGAGGTGGGCGGCGTCGGACGGGTATAGACGGCGCCGGTAGCGCTGAGTTGTCCGACCCAGGTTTGTAGCGCTTTCGCGACTTTTAGCGCCTCGGCGGCGCGGGCTTTGTGGCGATCCATCACGGAAACGCCGCCGGTATAATCGCCGTTCACCTTCATGCGCGCCAACGGACCGGTCTCATACGGCAGCCCGAGGTAGCGCGGCGCTTTCAGCCAGGAGTAGGCATTCCCCTTCGGGAACTGCGGCGCGGTGACGCCGGAGGCCGGTTTCAGGTTGTTGGTGCTGTCGGCATACCACGAGTAGGTGACTTGCTCGGCGATGGCATTCGGATCGACCGCCTGCACGCCGGCCGTGCCGTTGACGATGCGCCCACGGCGCAGCAATTTCGTCGTCCCGGCGCTGTCCTGGTCGAACACACCGTAGGCGAGCAGGTTGCCGACGCCTTTACCGATGCCGGCGTAATCCGCATAAACAGAGGCGATGGCCGCGACATCCGGGATGTAGGTATTGGTGATGAACGGGATCAACGTATTCAGATAGTTCTGATACGTGGTCACGCGGTCGGTGCGCGGCGTGGTGGTGATGCCACCCCCGATGAACGAGGGCGGGTGCGGCATGCGCCCACCGTAGAGCGCGCCCATCTCATGCGCTTTGCGGCGCATGTCCAACGCGGTCAGATAATGCGACACGAAGCTATTCGAATCGGTCGCGCTCACGCGGCGGTCGGTCGACCAACTTGGCTGCCAGGGCGGCATATTCGGGCCGTTGATAAAGTCAGGCAGCGTCAGATGGTAGAAGTGCAGGATGTGCGACTGCAGGAAGTTCGCACCCAGCACGAGGTTACGCATGATGCGCGCATTCGTCGGGGCGGACATCCGGCTGGCCGCTTCCTGTGCCAGCACCGCGGCCATCCCGTGCGAGACGGGGCACACGCCGCAGATGCGCTCGGTAATATGTTGGGCATCGTTCGGATCACGGTTGACCAGAATCGATTCGAAGCCACGGAAGAGTGTGCCGGTCGCTTTGGCATCGACGACTTGCTGCACACCATTCACGGTGTCAATGGTGACGTCTATTTTGAGGTGACCCTCTAATCGCGTGACGGGGTCAATCGCTGCTATGGTTGCCATACGTTAATCTCCTCTTCTTGAGCCGTTCGTGGTCGTCGCGCGTTAATCGCCACCACCGGAATAGAACGCCGTGGAGCCGGGGAAGGTCGGATTGGTGCAGCCCAAACACGGCGAGTTCGCATCGATGCACCAATTCACGCCATTGTTCCAGCGCTGGGCGGGGCAATTGCAGACTGTCTCTGGCCCTTTGCAGCCCAGTTCACGCAAGCAGCGATTATCTACGCCATACGTGCCGGCTTCATCCGTTCCTCGGCGCGGGCATTTGCTGTGCACCGTACCGCTATAGAGGGCGGTCGGACGGCCATTGGCGTCGAGCGTGATGTTGCTTTTCAAGAGGAGTTGGACGATGGCCCACACGATCCAATCCGGGTGCGGCGGGCATCCCGCTATATTGATGGTCGTTTTACCGGTGGCGGCTTTCACGCCCTTGACGCCAGTCGGATTGGGCGGCGCGGCGGACATGCCACCGAAGGCGGCGCAGGTGCCGACACAGACGACTTTACTGGCACGGCTCGCCAGGGTGGTGACGGCATCTTTAAAGGTGACGTTCACGCCGTTGAAGGTCCAGGCTAAGCAGGTGCTGCCGTTGAAAGCGGTGGGCACGCCGCCCTCGACGATCAGAATATAGTTGCCCGCATTATAGGCTTGCTGCGCGGCAGTGACGGCGGTTTGGCCGGCCACGGACATGAGGTTGGGGTGGTAGACCAGGTTGACGGAATTGATCAACACATCGCCGGCGGTCAGCGGGGCGGTTGTCGAAATGCGGTTCAGGAATGACACGGAACAGCCGGTACACCCCGCCCCCTGCAGCCAGATGACGGTCGGAGCACTGGGATTAGCCAGGGCTTTTTCCAGGTCACCTAACTCCAGGGCGCTCAGTCCGAGGGTGGCGGCGGATACGCTCACCAGTTTGAGAAAGTCTCTGCGCGAAATTTGCATTGGTTCCCCCTATGGTCTGTTAACGGGTGTGATCTGCTCTGGCTTCGCCGGTTGACGATTCTGCGGGACCGGCCGGGAAGCAACTGACAGATTGCGGTGGTCGTTCCTCCTTGTCAAATCTCAGCAGCCGATCGATGGCGCCCATGCCCACGATTTTGGGCAAGAAGCGGGCCAGGCCGCGAACACTTTCTTCGAGCATCTCTCGACGATCCAACTTGTGCTCCCTTCGTGTGACGCGAGACCGCGGGGGACGGCAGGCATCAGTTTCATATCGCTATGGTGGGGCGCATCCGCTCCCACGGGACGTTGCGGTTTCTCTGGGAAGGAGACAGTTGCTATATCCCATGATTTAGACCTTATTTACCCGATAGGTTAGTTTGCTAATCATGGCAAAATGACGCAGAATAATATAGCGTGGAGCGTTTTTACCCAACAAGTTAGGGCTATAATCATTTTTAACTACACATGGTCATGTAGTAATGAAATGTCAAGCGATTTTTACGTGCGCTCAGAAACTGTCTGAAAAGTCTCTGAGGAGATGGAGGCGGTGATGGATTCATCTGCAACGGGGTATGCTCTGTGTAGAAACTCGTAGTATCTGACGCTTTCCCGATCCTTGATTAGCGTAAACTCGTGATGCGAGTTGGGGTAAAACGGCCTGACCCATTCCGGCACAGCAGCAGTTCTGCTGAATAATTGTAGCAGCAGCGTGCCGTGACCGGCAGGCAGACACGTTTATCGCTTCGTAGAGGGGGTACATCAGTCGAGCATGACAACATTACTCTCCAATGAGCAAGAGCAGGGTTTCATCTCGCACCTTGAGGAACTGCGCAACCGCGTTTTCATCGCGCTGGTGGCCGTGACGGTCGGCGCGGTTATCGGCTGGATCGTGTTCCCCTGGGCCTACACGCTACTCGCCGGTCCGCTATTGAGTATCGTGCACGCGCGGGGTGGTCAGATCATGACGCTGCAGCCCGCTGAGGCGTTTTTTACCCAGGGCAAGTTGGCGGTGGCCATCGGCCTTGCCATCGCGTCCCCCATCATCGTCTGGCAGCTCTGGCTGTTTGTGCGTCCGGGACTAAAAAAAGACGAGCAGCGCGTGATTGCGCCGCTCATGCCGGCCATCAGCGTGTTGTTTCTCGCCGGGGTGACGGTGGCGCATTTCATGCTGCCAAATATTGCGCGCTTCTTCATCTCCTTCGTGCCGGCGGGGGTGAATCCGAATATGGGGTACCAGGATTCCATCAATTTTCCGCTCAAACTCATGCTGACATTCGGACTGGCGTTTCAATTACCGATCGTGTTATTGGGCCTCATCGCCCTGCGCGTGCTCACGCCGCAGCTCTTGTTGGCGCAGTGGCGCACGGCGGTGGTCGCAGTGGCCATGTTGGCGGCGATCATCACGCCGGATCCCTTCAATATGTCCATCCTCATGGTCCCCTTATTGATTCTCTATTTCGGCACGGTATTGGTAGCGTTCTGGCTCACCAAATCACGTCCCGCGAAGCAAGTGGCGGTTAACGAAGAGCCTCCCATTACGAAATAATTCCTGCGGCGGATACTTTACCGACAGTTTTACAGGAAAAAACACCGCTCCACGGTGTAGCGCGCGCCCGCTGTGGCGCGCCTGTGGTGC
>DASXVL010000489.1:0-14107 GCA_036504255.1 Armatimonadota bacterium
TTACTCTTGTGGGTTGCCTATAATGTGCTGTTTCTCATCATTCTGATCTCGGTGTTGCTCTCCTGGTTCCCCCGCTCGCGTTTTCATCCGCTGGCCAAATTAGTCAACCAGCTCAGCGACATCATCCTGGCTCCGATCCGTCGCCTGGTACCCCCGATGCGCTTCCAGAGCGGGGCGATGCTGGACTTTTCTGCGCTCATCGCAATTGTACTGCTGCAGATTGTTTATTCAATGCTGATTAAGCTAGTATGAGTTGCGGGTATCGTGTAGTGAGGTAGCGATATGTCTGACTTGACGCCGAACGATATCATCAACCAGGAATTTCGCACGACGCTACGGGGCTATGCGACCGAACAGGTCGATGAGTTTCTCCAGCAAATATCCGACCGGCTCTTCCGCGTGATGGAAGAGAACCAGCGCCTGAACACGCAGGCGGACGACCTGCGTGCCCGTCTGCAACAGTACCAGCAGACAGAGGATTTGGTAAAAAAGGCGCTCATCCTGGCGGAACGCACGGCGGATGAGGTGCGCCAGCACGCGCATCAGGAAGCCGATTTGCTCCGTCGCGAAATGGAACGAAAACTGGATGTGGAACGCGACTCCCTGGAAGAGATTCGCCAACTACGTTTGCGGGCCATCGCCGAACTCCGCGCCGTACTCTACTCACAGCTCGCCTTGCTGGAATCCCAGGAAGGTCCCCGCCAGCACGAATATCCTTCTGGTCGCGAAGGAGTATAAGCATGTGGGATGCCACGGAACCCCCGTCCGCGCCGATGCCGCCATCGGATGCTCCCGTTCGCCTCTCGCCTGCCCGCCGTGAATCGCCGTGGGTGCTGTGCGTCGGCATCGTCTTGTTCCTCTGCGTGCTCTCCCTGGTGTGGTACCGCGGGAATGAGCGCTCGACCGGCGCGCCCACCATGTCTGCCTACGTCGCGCGCCTCAATACCTATATCGTCGAATCGTTGGCCTATTGGGAGGCTCAGGGCACGGTACCGGTGATGCCCTTTACGGTACATAGCCAGGCGCGGCAAACGGCGGCGCTCTGGGAGAAGTTGAGCGTGGCGTACCCCGACGCACCGGAACGCGCGCTGACCCAGGTGAATGCCGCCGCATTGTATGGCGTTGCCGGCTCGGCCGTTGATGCACGCCGGGCGCTGGCGCGCGCCGAGGCGCTGCACCCGACACAGGGGCCCGCCATCCGCGCGCTCCTCCCGCTCTACAGCACCCCGGCGAAGCCCATCACGTTGTCCCCGGACACCGAGTCCGTGCTCAATCGGCTCTCAACCGGTCCACTGATTCGCGCCCGGGCGCGGGAGGTCGCGGGCGATCACGCGGGTGCGCTGCGCGCGCTCGCACCGGGGGCCAAAAGCGGCAGGCGTGTGATGGCCTTTGCCAGTAGCACGTTCTTCCTCGCCTTTACCGTCTTTCTGTTCGCCATCATCACCTTTGCCGTGAAATACGCGGCCATACGCGCCGCACTGCACGCCGCCGCGCAACCCGCCGCAGTGCACCTCCCCTGGGGTATCGGCACGGCGCTCATCGTCATCAGCCTGCACCACCTCTGTTCCTTCAGCATCGGCGGGATACTGTATTCGCTGGCGGGCAGCAGCGCGCGGAGCATGGAAACTGCACTGCTGTTCGGCGTGGCGGGTACCATATTAAGCGCCATTCTCGTGCTCGGCGTCTTCCTCCTCTTTCTGGGGTACCGCCCCTGGGATTGGTGGGTACTCGGCTGGCAGCGCACCACGCGCGGCATGGGTTACGGTCTGCTCACCTTGCTGCTCATCCTGCCCCTCTTCTGGTTGGTCAGCCTGCTCTCGGGTAGTCTGTTCGATACCGAACGCGGCACGAACCCGGTCATTCAGACCCTGCTGAGTACGCGCAGCGTCTGGATGCAGGTCTACCTGGCGCTCGCGGCCATGGTGATGGCGCCACTGGTCGAAGAAACCTTCTATCGCGGCCTCTTGTTCCGCGCATTGGGTGAACGCGTACCGTTCTGGGGCGCGGCGCTGTTGAGCGGGCTGCTCTTTGCGTTGGCACACGGGCAACTCATGGCCATTCTCCCCATCACCGTACTCGGCACGGCGTTCGCCTTCCTTACCCGACATACCGGTAGCCTGCTCGCCTCCGCCACGGCGCACGGCGTCTACAACGGCCTGGTGACCATCGCACTACTCGTACTCCTCTGGACCTTGCGGGGACCGGGCGGATAATGCGGGCATGTTTGCCTTTGCGCAGGGTTGTCACAACAATGCCGTTTGGGACTTCCACGCACGCTGCTTTTGCTGCCGCGTGGAGCGACGAAGCAGCTGGCCTAGCGCGAGAGCCAGGGTTGATCTCGCGAAATATACCCATGTTTTTCTGCTAAGCACATCTATCGGATTGCCCAACCGCGGGAAAACCGGTAGAATTTCTGGGTTGCAGGCGCGGGTCCGCGCCTGCATACTGACGCGGAAAGAAGCTCGCCACCACCATGAACGACCAACACCAGCCTGACTCCCCCCCACGCCCGCTCCGCGTGCTGTTTGCCGGCGGCGGCACGGGGGGACATCTCTCCCCGGCGCTCGCCGTGGCGCAGACGCTACGCCAGCGGCACCCCGACGCGGAGGTGCTCTTTATCGGCACGGCGGACCGCATCGAGGCGACGAAGGTACCGGCGGCAGGGTTCGCCTTCCGCGCGATTTCGGTGCATGGGCTGGCAGGGCGCTGGACGCTGGGTGGATTGCTGAAGCGCCTACGCGGCGTGCTGGAGATTGTCACCGGCCTGCCCATCTGGCAGGCCTGGTTTATCATGCGGCAATTTCGCCCGGATGTGGTCGTGGGCACCGGCGGCTATGTCTGTGGGCCGGTGTTGGCCGCCGCCTGGCTGCGTCGCCGTCCCGCACTGTTGGTCGAGCAAAACGAGGAGATCGGCTATACCAGCCGGATGGTGTCCCGCTTTATCAAGCTCGCCGCCGTCATCTCCGAGGCCTCGGGCAGCTTCTTCCGGCGGGCAGGCATTCGCACCGAGGTGGTCGGAAATCCGGTACGCCCGGCTATTCTCACGACCACACGCGCGCAGGGGCTGGACGCGCTGGGTCTCGATCACGAACGGCTCACCGTGAGTATCCTCGGCGGCAGTTTGGGCAGCACGCCGGTGAATGAGGCGGTATCCGGCGCGTTGCGCGGCTTGGCGCGCGAACGCTGGTTTTGCGACGGCTGGCAGGTAGTGCACGCGCTCGGGCCGAAGCGCGGCGGCGGGTTGACGGCGGACGAGGTAAAAACGCTCGGCATCGCCTATACCGCGTATGACTTCCTCGATAATATCCACGACGCGCTCGCGGCCAGCGACCTCATCGTCACGCGTGCGGGCGGCACTTTCCTTGCGGAGATCGCCGCCCGCGGCGTGCCCATGATCATCATCCCCTGGTCCGGCGCAGCCAACGACCACCAGACACGCAACGCGCGCCCCTACGCCGACGCCGGGGCGGCGCTGGTCATCAGCGACCGAGAGCTCAACGTGGAACGCCTGCGCGCAGCACTGGACGAGATTCTCCCCGACCCGGCGAAACGCGCTGCCATGGCCGCTGCGTGCCGTGCGCTGGGCCACCCGGACGCCGCCAACCGCATCGTGGGGTTTATTGAGGAGCTGGCGCAGGTCGAAGCTTCACAAAAACGCCGATAGCTGGATTGTTGCCCCTGCCCCGACTGGACGGATACCGCTCGCTGATCGACCCAACTGGCTCTCCCGGGACGGCCAGTGCGTCTTCCTACAAACGGAGACATGGCGCCGTCGCGACGGAAAAATTCGCCACCATGGCACGGGCGTAAGCAGGGATGCGCGCAGGCCTCGCAGACATGGTGACGGTGGCTATCTCTCACACATTGAGTAGCGCCAAAGCCGCCGCCAGCACTTGCTCTGGCGAAATAGCCGCCATGCAACGGTGGTCGTCGCACTGGCGTTTATTACAGCGCAGGCACGAGAGATCTGACCTGACGACGGTGTGCTGCGTGCCGAATGGAAAGAAAATGCGGTCATCCGTAGGGCCAAACAGGGCCACCACCGGGACGTGTTGCGACGCAGCAATATGCATCGGGCCGCTGTCGCCGGAGACGACGAGCGCGCAACGGCGGAGTAGCGCTAGCAATTGCAACAGGGTGGTCCGACCAGCCAGCGAGAGTGCCGGTGTTGTGGAGTGTGCACGTATCTGCTCGATGCGTGGCACATCGTCCGGACTGCCAAAGAGTACGGGGGTGAATCCCTGTGCTGTCAGCAGATCACTCAAGCTGGCGAAATGCGAGATGGGCCAGAGTTTTGTCGGGAAACTGGCGCCCGAGTTCATGCCGACGACTCGCATGTTCCCGTTTAAACCTGCAGCATCCCAGAGTTGTGCTGCACGCTGTTCGGATTCTGCATCAGCCCACATTTCCAAGCCCCGATGCCCGTGGCACGGGACGCCGATCAATTCCAGCAGTGCGAGGTATTCTTCGGCGATATGCTTATCCTGCGCACGGTACAGATTGAACAGCACCGGCGATGAACGCCGTTCGAAGAGCCAGTGCAGTCCAAATTTCGCATAGCCGCAACGTCGTTTCGCCCGACTAAAGCCAGTGAGCAACGAGGCACGCTCATTATCGCCATGCAGACAGATGGCCAGGTCGTATCGTTCGCGGCGCAACGCGGCAATTTGGCGCAGCAAACGTTTCGCGTGTCCTTGCTTTGTGACGACATCAAAGACAATGACGTGGTGCAGTAGTGGATTATGCTGGAGGACAGGTAAGGATATTCGGTTGGTTAATACGTCAATTTGTGCCTCGGGGTATGCCGCCTGTAATACGCGAATGGCGGGAGTGATAAATAAGATATCCCCGATGTAGAGTAGATCGACGAGAAGAATTTTCATGGGTACTGTAGCACCTATGGTGTCACCTGACTGATGTCAGTTCAGGGGTCTTGGTTTGCGGGGGAACGAGTGCCGATGAAATGCGCCATACAGTAGACCGCACGACCAAAAATACGTCTCCCCACATGCTGGCGATCTTTGTCGTGCGGTCGAGAATCGGAAAGAGCATGGCCTCGACGACCGGTTGTCGCCTGGTAATGAGATGCCACAGGATTCGTAACGGCGTTTCGATGATGATACGAACAAGATTGCGCAATAATTTTGCCGCGTACCCCATAATGAACAATGCGCCCTGGCGCGGCTGTCGCTTAGCATGAATATACGCCGCCCCGCGCGACTGATTAACGAATGCAGTGTGCAGGCTACGCATCGTCATCTTGTTTAAGTGCAGAACCACCGCAGAGGGACAAGGGCGCAACTGGTAGCCTTGATCGATGATGCGTTGACACATCTCTAAATCGATAGCACCAAGATGGTGATAGTTTTCGTCGAAACCTCTGATTTTACGGAGCACCGCCCTGGGAAAGAGACCGTTTGCAGTATTGACAAAGGGCAAGCGCGTGTCGGCGCTTTCCGCCGTGACATTGTAGCGAATATGGGTACAGTAATGGGAAACTACTCCTGCATGTTCTTGACAGATGACCCGTCCGCCGATGCCACCGCATGGATGCTGCAACATGGATTTGACGAGTTCGGCGAGACAGGACGCGTCGATACGGCAATCATCGTCGGTAATCATGACGTATTCGCCGCGTGCTTGTTGAATACCAGCATTGCGTGCCTTTGCCGGGCCTGATGGTGGCAGCGTGATGGCAACGAACAGCACACCATCGCGTTTGGTCGGTTGCGCGTGTAGCCATTGCCCCGTGCCATCTATCGAGTTATCATCCACGACAATAATCTCATATCGATCCTTCGGATATGATTGCGTATACAGCGTATCAAGGGTGTCCTTGAGCAACGAAAGACGATTATGTGTGGCCATGACGATGGAAACAAAAGGATGTTCCGTGATTTGCCGCGGATCAGTCATGGATGGAGTATCCTGTGGCGAGAGATAGAGAGTCATACCAAGAGTGAAAGAGACATCTCGCCGAGTATATTAGCCGCATCACCTTTGTAAGTCAAGAGGGTAGTGGATGCCGGGGGACAGCAGTGGTCGAATCTGAGAACGGTGATTTACTAGAAAATGATATCTAGCTTTCCGAGACATCGGCTGGCGCCTCATTCGTGCCGAATGAACTTGCGATGCACATACCGCAGATACCAGGCGATGCTCTCTCGATAGTTACGTTTTTGCCACAGCTTCTCGGCATAGAGGCGCATCGCATGAAACGTGCGCGGCTGTTGTAATGGAACGCCCGCCCACGGAGAGCGCTGTTCATAGTCGAGGTATCGTTGTTGAATAGGCGTGTTGCCGAACGCGACTGTCCATGGCTTCGGATGAGCGGCGAAGTGTAACAGACACGCCTGGTGGATGACAGCTTCGTTTGTTTGCTCACTTACGAAATAGTTCCATTTGTTATCAAGGACCGTGGTCTTCCCCTCCAACACGATGTTGAGGGCATCTTGGTCGAGATATGTCAATTGATTCGGCATCTCGAACAACAGACTTAACGCATGCCTACTGACTTGCTCACGGCGCCAGTTCGCAATATTGATAAGGAGAACGCCAGCATTAAAATACGTCGATAGGTGTAAGGCGGCCATGCGCCGCGTGGCCGTACGCTCTGCATCGGGGACGGCGGCTAATACATGCTCACCGAGCGACGCCTCGAATAAGGGCTGAACACTGTTAATACAGATGATGTCACTATCCAGATAGAGGACTGTTTGCGCTTCGACCAAAGTTGGCAGTACGAAACGGAAATATGTCGGTATGGGTAAATCACGTTTGGTGGGTAAGCCTGCAAAAAATGCCAGATTGAGGAAATAGATATGGATATTCACCCGATAGCCTGCTGCTATGGCGCGCAACTGGCTAATCTCCTCCTCGTTTAATGCAATGGTCATGACATGACAGGACAGCGCTAATTGTGGGTTGTTCTCACAAAGTGAGGTGATAAGGACGCCCAACGGTCGTACGAAAGCCGCATCAATGCCAAAACCGATGTGAAACTCCTGCGCTGGGGCGCACGGCGACCGCCCTTCGAGTAAAAGACGCTGTTCGACGCACTGCGATAACTCTTGTGTGATATTCACAATCACTCGTTAAATAATTCCTAACAGTTTCAGTATTGCTTCCTATGACGAGCACGTGAGGGGTGGTCTATGCCCTCATACCACCTTCGTTAATGCTAGCACCCTACGGGGATATTGTCTATGAGAGCGTAAGAGTACGAACGCGAAAGTCGCCCATCACAGCGTTGTCGGCAAGGCATGAAGGCAGATACGCCGTCAGCACAGGCCGCTGCCGTCGGCATCAATTCGTCTGCGCGGAGAGATGATCGTGAGCGCCTCGCAGCGAGATGGAAGCTTGGATTGCCATCAAGACTCGTTGCCATTATTCGGAGAAGTTGGCGTCGTATATCAGAACAGCAGTGGCAAGTACGGTGAAACGATATACAACATTTGCGCACTGTTAATTTCGAACCATCCGGCGATTTCGCCGGGTTTCCTGGTGATTCGCACCCGTGTCACCTCCCGGAATTCCTTGACACTGCGGCGGCAATCCTCTTATACTAACCCTATCTTTGGGCACGTTTTGAAATCAACCAGCTGGACAGTTGCTACATGTTTTCGTACAGGGCACGCCTCGCCCCGGACCGCACGCGCGAGATATCAATTCTGATCGTTCGAGTCAGTGCGATCGGCGATGTGTTGATGACGTCTCCTGTTGCCCGGATGTTGCGAGAGCACTATCCCAACGCGCATATCGCCTGGGTCGTAGAGCCGCTTTCTGCCCCTATCGTGCAGGCTAATCCGTATGTCGATGAAGTCATCCACTTTCCATGGCATACTTGGACGAGGCTGCGACGTGAGAAGCGCTATGCCGAGGCGTATCGCGAAATCCGGACGTTTTTGCGCACCCTACAGGCGCGCCACTTTGACATAACTATCGATTGCCAGGGCTTGCTGAAAAGTGGCTTATTAAGCTGGTTCTCGCACGCGCCACAGCGCATCGGCCCGGCGTTTTCGCGGGAAGGCAGTCATCTGTTTACTACGGCATCGTCGCCGTGGCCGAAACGTCCGACGCATCTGGCCGATAAGTATGTCGCCATGCTCGCGCCGCTCGGCATCGAGTACGCGGTGCAGCGCCCGATACTGGAGATTCCCGCGGCCACCCACGCCGCGGCGCGGCAATTGCTCGCGGAAAAGGGGCTGGTTGCGGGTACCCGCTACGTCGCCTGTTGTGTACTCAGCACGCGCCCGCAGAAAGACTGGGTCTGGTCGCGCTGGGGCGAGTTGGCTGACCGTCTCTGGGAGCGCGAAGGTTTGCGTACCGTGCTTATCGGTGGGCGTGAAGGGCAGCAGGACGCGGAGCGCTTGACGACGCAATACGCCTCGAAGCCGATTTCGCTGGTGGGGAAGGCCGCGTTGCTGGATTCCGCCGCCGTCGTGCAAGGCGCGGTAGGCGTGGTCGGGGTCGATACCGGATTGACCTACGCCGGAATGCCCATCGATCTGCCGACCGTGGCGTTGTATGGCTCCACGGACGCCACCTGGCTCACCGAAGAGCCGCATACGGTGATCTGCCTGCATAAAATGGATTGCTCACCATGCAACCGCCACCCCAGTTGCGCAAATTTCGACTGCATGCGGGCCATTACGGTCGAGGAAGTCGCACAAGCGTTGTGCGCGAGACTCGGCGCAACGCTCTAACTGGTCTGCGTGTCCGGCCATGCATTCGGCAGGCATGCGCCCCAGACCGCCCGTTGTTCAGCCGCACAAGTAAGGACTGTCATGAATTACCCGTATGTGTATACCACGCAAGGCACCCTCATGTCCGTTGAGGCGATGTTGGCCGAGATCGCGCCGCGCCGGGCAGCAGGACACCGTGTGATCACCACCAATGGATGCTTCGACTTGTTGCATCCGGGCCACGTCTCATTCCTCGAACAAGCGCGTTCCCTCGGTGACTTGCTCGTCGTGGGCATGAATTGTGACGAAACCGTCACGCGCCTGAAAGGCCCCGGTCGCCCGTTGCTCAAGGAAGTGGATCGCGCCGGATTGCTGGCGGCGATGCGCTGCGTCGATTACGTGCTGGTGTTTGCAGAGTCCCTGCCGAACGCCTGGCTGGAACTGGTGACGCCGACACTGCATTGCAAAGCGGGCGACTATACGGTGGAGGACCTGCCGGAAGCGGCGGTGGTGCGCGCGCATGGCGGGGATATTGCGATTTTGCCGTTACGCGAAGGCTTCAGTACCTCGGCCATCGTGGGAAGAGTGATCGCCTCGTCCCAGAACGCGCCCGGGGCCACGGCCCAGGCGTCGGACGACGCGCTGCAAGATTTTCTCTCCGCCAGTAATGTGCTCCGGCAGACCGGGTATCGCTTAGCGGAAACCGTCGCCGATGTCGCCATGCAGGTGCAAGCCGTGCTGCGGCAGGGCGGCCAGCTGTTTGTCGCTGATGCGCAGGGAACGGCTGACTTCGCGCAGGAGTGGCGGGCGGGCGACATACTCCTGCTCCTGGTGACCACGGACGAAGTGACCGCAGAGATGCTGGACACGGCACGCGAGGCGAAAGCGATGGGGTTGCAGGTGATCGCGTTGACCCCAGAGACGCCGAGCCCACTGCGTGAAGTGAGCGACGTACTGCTTGCCGTGCCGGCGCAATCTCCGGCGCACGTGCAACTGGCGCAGTTGGCCATCATGCAACAGGTCGAACAACTGGTGCTCGCCGCGGCAGACACGCTGCAGGAGTCCTGTTCGTGAGTCGCCGGCATCGTGCTATTTTTCTGGACCGCGACGGCACGCTCATCCTGGATGTCGGCTATCCGCGCGACCCGCGCCAGGTACAGCTCTTGCCGGGCGTGCTGGACGGGCTGACCGCGCTGCGCGACGCCGGGTTTTTGCTGGTGATGATTAGTAATCAATCTGGCGTCGGGCGCGGGCTAATTAGCGAGCACGAAATGGCGCAGGTGCATGCGCGCGTCACGAAGCTCTTCGCCGGGCATGGCATCACGTTTGCCGGCGCCTACTATTGTCCCCATGCGCCGACTGAGTCGTGCACGTGTCGGAAACCACAGCCCGGGCTGTTACAGACGGCGGCGCAGGCACTGCAGATCGACCTGTCACGGTCCTTTATGGTCGGCGATAAACCGAGTGACGTGATGGCCGGATGGCACGCGGGATGTCGTTCTGCCTTGCTGGCCGGCGAGAAATCCGTGGCCCAACCGGGCGAACTGGCGCCTGGGGTGCCGGACATCACGGCACCGGATCTGTGGGCCGCGAGCCAATGGATCTTGAACGTTTCAGCCGAGGAATCGCGATGTACAGCCAATACCTAGATGCCTGTGCCCAGCAACGCGTGCTGATCATCGGTGATATCATCCTGGACGAATATATCTTCGGCGAGGTGCGACGCATCTCGCCGGAAGCGCCAATTCCGGTGGTGGTGACGCGCCGGCGTGAGTACCGCGCAGGTGGGGCGGGCAACGTCGCCCTCAATATCGCCGCCTTGGGAGGCACCCCGTTACTCTGTGGGGTGGTGGGCGCCGATGTCCCGGCCACCCAACTCGCCGATATGTTAGGCAAGCAACTCACACCGGGTACCGCCTACCTCATCACCTCGCCCGACCGGCCGACCACGCTAAAGAGCCGCATCCTCGCCCAGAATCAGCAGATGGTGCGCCTGGATACCGAGGAGACCGCTCCGGTCCCGGCGTCCGTGGAGGAAGAACTCCTCGCCGTCGTGCGCGCGCAACTGCAGAGTGTGCAGGCCGTGGTGCTCTCGGATTACGCCAAAGGGGTCTTGAGCGATCGTGTCTGCCGTGAGGTGATCACGCTGGGCGCGGCGCACGGACTGCCGGTCATAGTGGACCCGAAGGGCGTCGGCTATGCGCGCTATGCCGGGTGCACCCTCATCACCCCGAACCGGTACGAGGCATGTGTGGCGACCAATCAAAGCATCCACTCGCCGGCCGATCTGGATGCGGTGGCTGCGGCGCTGTTGGCGTTGCTGGCGGGCGGCAGCTTGCTGCTCACGCGTGGCGAAGAAGGCATGTCACTCTATCGTCCGCAACAGGCGCCCATGCACATCGCCGCCAAGGCGCGCACGGTGTACGATGTCACGGGGGCCGGGGATACCGTCGTGGCCAATCTCGCGTTGGCGTTGGCCACCCGCCTGCCCATGGAGGCCGCCGTCGCGCTGGCGAACTATGCGGCCAGTATCGTGGTCGGGAAACTCGGGGCGACACCGGTGACCCGGGACGAAATGCGGGAACTCCTCGCACAAGTGCGCGCCAGCGCCGGCGAGACGTTATCCGCTCCCTGCTAATCCAAACACAGCAGCGTTTAGCCTATACTGTGTGGAAACTTATAAAGGAGTGACGGCAGGTCTCGCTTTGCTCGAACCCGCAGAAGAAACAACCGATTCTGGACGGCCAGACAATGCTGTTGACACCAGCCCAGCCTGAAGTCCTTAGCACTGTCTGGAACAGAGCCCAAGCCCGGCCGTCCCCTGTTGTTTCAGCCCTGGGATAGCCGGGCTATGGCCCTGTTCCAGACAGTGCCGTTGACACCAGCCTAGCCTACAGTCCTTAGCCCCACCGCCTACGCACCGAAGACATTGGCGAAGAACGCCCAGGCCTGGTGTTGCATCTCCCGGGTGAAGCTATGCGGGGCTTCAAAGAGGCCGATATCCAGATTCCCCGGTGCGCCCGCCTTGGCGTAGACCCCGCGCAGCCGCTCGGCGGCTCGTTGATACCCGTTCACGGGAAAGAGGCTATCCTGGCTGCCTTGCAGCACGATAAGCGGGTTGGGGGCGTGCAGGGCGGCAACGTCGGGCCAATCGAGCAGCGGGCTTAATCCGGGGAGGACATGCGCCCAGGAATGGTGCGCGACCGCGTCCTCCAACAGATCCTCCAACATGGACATCCACCCCACCACGCATACGGCGCTGACGCGCGGGTCCAACGCCCCGAGCAGCGCGCTGCGGAAGCCGCCGGTGGAAAAGCCGATGCAGCCGATGCGTTCCGGGTCCACTTCAGGCAGCGTGAGCAGAAAATCGACCGTGCGCCGATCATCCCAGGCAAGAATGCCCGGCCAGGTGACGCCCGCCAGAAACAGCGATTTGGCGATATCCGCTTCCATCTTCCAGGCGACCTGATTCACCAGATCCAACCAGTGGTCCGAGCCTTCCGCCGCCAGTAAGAATTCCTCTTGCATTTCCGACGGGGGCGGCGTGATGAGGCGGCGTTCGCCAAAATAGAAGCTGTCGATGACGGCGACCAAGTAGCCACGCTTCACCAGTTCCTCGGCGATAGCCGTGCCTTCATAGACCGACTGGCGATACTGCGTGAGCAGGTAGGGCTCGTTCTCTTCCGGCAGGAGCTTTTTTTTGCCGAAAAAGTACATGCCGCCATGGCAATGCAGCGCGACGATGGCCGGTATGCGACCGGTGACGCCTTTCGGCTTGAGCAGAAATACGGGGATACGGTCGCCGGGAGAGGAGGTGATATACCACTTTTGCTGGGCGTAATCGGCATAGTCGGTGTGATCGACCAGTTCCGGGCTCAGTTCCACACGTTCGGGGGCGAAATGGAGCAAGGAATCCAAGATGTCTCGCGTGGAGTCACGCCAGCTCGCGACGTCACTGAAGCGTTCCTGAAGAAACGACAGCGCGGGTAGCGTCTGCGGCGCGTATTGCCGGATAAGCGGATAGAGATTAGCGGAAACCGCCATAAGCTTTCCCCTAACCATAGGTGTTGATACGCTTAGTGTAGCGCGCTTATCGACTGGCGGCAAGCGCCATGATTTATCAACGCTGTAATGGGTCGCATTCCACGGCGCGGATGATGTTAAGTTCGGGTAGTTGTGCGGCCAGGTAGTCGGCGAGCAACGCCACGGCCGGGCGCTCGGTGGCGAAATGCCCGGCATCGATGACCGCCAGCCCGCGTTGCGCGGCGACCAGCGCCTGGTGGTGTTTTACCTCACCCGTGAGATAGAGGTCGGCCCCGGCGCGCCAGGCGCGGTCGAGGAAATCGCCGCCCGCCCCGGTGCAGAGGGCGACGCGCTGCACCGGGCGCTGCCGCTCGCCAACCAACGCCAGACGGTCCGTGCCCAATACCGCCTGCACCGTCGCCAGAAAATCGCCCGCTGTGGTCGGGGCGGCCAGTTGCCCGATACGCCCCAGACCAGCATTCGGCCAGGCGTTCTCCAGGCGAAACAGGTCGTAAGCGACTTCTTCATAGGGGTGCGACGTCTCCAACGCGGCGAGCACCGAGCGCAGCGCGGCGGTCGGTACCACCGTTTCCAGCCGTATTTCCGGCACGCGCTCCAGCGCGCCCGCTGTGCCCAGGTAGGGGTGCGTACCTTCCTCCGGGCGGAAAGTGCCCGTGCCGGGCGCGCCAAAGGTGCATTCCCCGTAATGCCCGATCTGCCCGGCCCCCGCCGCACAGATCGCCGCGCGCACGGCATCCACATGCGTTTCCGGCACGTACACCACCAGCTTGAGCAGCGCGCGCGCCTCGGTAGGCAGCAGCGGGCGCACGTCGCGCAGGCCGAGCAGGTCGGCGACGTAGCTATTCAGCCCATCCGGCGCGGCATCCAGGTTGGTGTGTGCGGCGAGCAACGCGCGCCCTTCGCGTACCAAACGGCAGGCCAGCGCCACCGTGCCGCCATCATCCACCAACCGCTTGATACCGGAGAAGACGAGGGGGTGGTGGGTGATGAGCAACTCCGCGCTCTGCGCCGTCGCTTGCTCCAGCACCTCCACGGAGGCGTCCAGCGCAATGAGCGCTGTACGCACCGCCTGCCGCGCATCGCCCACGAGCAGTCCGACGTTATCCCAACTCTCCGCCAACGCCGGCGGGGCCAGGGCGTCCAGCGCCGTCTGTATGTTATGCACGGTGAGCATACCGTTCTCCTCTGCAGTTTTGACTTTGCGCATTCTTGAAATTGCGGCGGTATTAGTCGTTGTCACACACCGGTCAATATTTAAGATAGACAAGCACATTTTGAGCGTGACACCTCTCGCATTCCACCCAAGCAAGAGAGCAAGCACCGTTTGGAAGCCGACGCCCGTCGCGCTCAGCCTGCCGACAGTACCTCCCCGGACTTGC
>DASXVL010000490.1:0-17928 GCA_036504255.1 Armatimonadota bacterium
CCGCTTGCTCGCGCACGATGGACTCGACGGGAATCATCCAGCCCATCCAACGCGGACTGTCGCGGTGCTCCGGCGCACACGTCGTCACGCCGCCGTCATACAGCGCCTCGGGTACACATCCCAATTCGTCAGCCCAGTACCGATCCAAACGGTCTGCCGCGGCAATCATAGACAGCTACCCCTGCGTACACAAAATTAGTGGAGTGACGGACGGTAACACCGACCGCCTGTGTTTTATGTTCGCGTTCCCGCGCGAACTCCCTTGTCCTATTTTGCCCCAAGCCTGCGATAGCTGGCAGACATGCGGCGGCCTGGGCGTTATAGCGGGCAGGTTGGGGGCGGGGTATCGTCACCCGGCCCAATGATCAGTTGTGTGGCGAATACTTTGCGAAAAGCCTCACGGTGGTTGCCGATGCCCCACAGTTCCAACTGGCATTCCCGCGTGGCGCAGAGTTCCAACATGACCTGTTTTTCGTCCACACGGCGCAGGCGCGCATGTTCGATGACCCCGGCGTGCGCGCGGTCCAAGCTCTCTGCCATGCGCAGCAACACGCAGAGCACGCGCACAATGCCTTGCGAGCGCGCATCCAGGGCAGCGAACTCCGGGTGTTTTTTGCGCGGGAAGGTTTTGCGATGAAAGAGGGCGGTGGTCGCCATGATGGCGATTTCCGTCTGATCGAAACCGAGCAGTTCAGCATTACGGATGAAATAATAGGTGTGCGCCTGGTGGTTGTGGTAGGAGAGGAACGCCCCCAGGTCGTGCAAGAGCGCCGCATAGGCGCAGAGTTCACGCTCCCATGAGCCGAAATCGTGCAGGCCGACCTCGGCTGCGCTGTCGAACAGCTCACCGGCGAGGCAGGCCACGTGGCGTGCGTGTATTTCATCGAAGGCGCAGATACGCCCGAGGTGTAACACGCTCCGCTCGCGCACGGAAAGCTCCTGTAACGACGGCGCGTAGTCCGTGCGCGCCAGGTATTCGACAAGCAGCCCGTCACGCAGTCCGCGCGTGCTGACGCGCAATTCCGTGAGCCCCACTTCGCCCATCAACGTTTCCAACACCGCCGCCCCGCCGATGATGATATCGGCGCGGTCGGGGTTCAGCCCCGGCACTTTCCGTCGTTCCTCCAGCGGTAGCGTACGCAAGAGGCAAATAACCGCGCGCAACTGCTCCAGCGTGACCACATCGTCGGCATGCCACGGGCGCTGAAAAAAATGGTGCATCGCGACATTCGCCAGATTTTCGATGGTGCCGGAGCTGCCGACCACATACGCCAGCGGATACTCGCGCAGGCGCTGCAGGTCACGAATAGCGGCATTGCGCGCATGGCGCTGGATGAGCGCATAACGCTCGTCGCTGACCGGCTCGTCCTTATCCAGGTACAGGTTGCTCAAGCGGATGGCGCCCAGTTTGAGCGAATCGATAAAGTGGTAGTTCTGCTGATCCCCCACGATGATCTCGGTACTGCCGCCGCCAATGTCAATAAAAAGCGCGGTCTTGTCGCCCAGATGGATGCCGCTGGAAACGCCCTGATAAATGAGACGCGCTTCTTCACTGCCGGAGATGACGCGCATATCCACCTGCGCCTCTACTTGCAGGCGACGCAGGAATTCCGCCTGGTTCTCCGCTTCGCGCGTGGCAGAAGTAGCCACCGCCATGATCTCCTGCGCCCCATACGAGCGCGCCAGCGCGGCAAACTGCGTGCAGACGCGCACGGCGCGGTCCATGGCCTCCTGCTGCAGATGGTCGTTGAGGAATTCTCCGTCACCAAGACGGACCATTTCGCGTTGCTGCGAGAGCACGGTGTAGGAGTGGTTGGGGTTGATGCGCACGAGCGACAGGCGCACGGAATTTGTGCCGAGATCCATGAACGCGACAATATGCGGAGGGGCAGTTTGTAAACGAGAGACCATGCGTTGCGATCAACTTCCACCGAAAAATTCTGACAGCTGGGCCGGCAACACGGTGCCCGCGACCCGCCTCATCATACCATGATTCCGTCACCGGATTACAGATGGATACATCGCAGACGCATAGCGCGGCATGAACGCCACCAGTAACGGAACTAAGCACGGCGTCAGTGACTAGTCCCTTGATGAAAAACGCAGTATATTATGCGCCCACGATCAAAGTATACAATCAGAATGAATCATATTACTGATACAGCAGCGTTTCCCCTATTCATGCCCTGGCATCATTGCTATACTGGCAACACTCCCTCGTTATCGCTCACATCCTGCCAGGAAAGAAGGGACTGATGTTCCGACATAACGTACGGTTCGTACTCCTGACGCTCCTCCTCTGCGTCTTTTTGCCCACGAAAGCGGCGGATCTGTCTGTCCTCCTTTTGCTCGCACAGTCATACAATCCCCAGCAGCGCCTGGAAGCCGTCAAGGCGTTGGACGACATGCAAAATCCGAAAGCGGTTCCCGTATTGATAAAAACGCTTGACGATGGGGATGCCAATGTTGCCGTTACCGCAGCCAAGGCGCTGGGGAAGATGAAAGATCCGCGCGCGCTGGAACCGTTGCTGGCAAAGACGACGGCGAAAGATGTGCCCCTCCGCCGGGCGGTCTTCGTCGCGTTACAGGGCTATAAAGATTCCCGTGTGGCCGACCGGCAACTTGCCGCGTTAACCGATGATGACGATTACGACGTACGGATGGATGCGGCGTTAGCACTGACCGCAGCCAAAGATATGCGCGCGATTCTCGTGTTAGCCAATGCGCTCTCCTTGGGAGAGACACCCTTGGATCTCACGACGTACATCAAGCCGGGAGGGCTGGCGGGGATTGCCGGGTCCGATTCTCTTAACTACATGTATTTAGATGCGTCTGACGCCCCGAAGCCTGATGCCCTGCCGACCGTGCTGGCAAATGAGCAGCCCCAGACTCGTCGTCTGGTATTAAATGAGATCATCTTCAGAAATGTCTCCGCCTATGGCGCCCCGGCGCGTGATGCGCTGCTGGCCGTGCTGGCGCAAGAACGAAACCCGGATCGTCGTATCGTATTGATGGCCGTGTTACGCCGGTGTGGAACCGCACGGTCTGTGCGCGATGCCCTGGCCGTGCGCCTGCAGGACGATGTACCGCGCGTGCGCGATTTCGCTGCCTATTTTCTTGGCAAAGACGCTGATCCGCGCGCAATCACGCCCCTGCTCGCCCTCTACGCCGCGACACAAGATGCTGCGATCCGCACGGATTTAGTTGGTCTCTTCTGTCATATGGATTATGACCCACGTTTGATCGAGCCGTTGATTGCCCAACTACAAGATCGCAAAAATCTCGATAGGGACCATATTCTCCAGATCATCGATTCACTGAAAAGATTTGGAATGGACGATGCACGGGTGAACGCTTATTTTCTTTCGCAAGCGGCCGAAGATCGGGATCCCCAGCAGCATATTTATGTACTGAGTATGCTGCGTGGCATCAAACGCCTGCCTGATCCGACGGTCCTGCGCACAATGTTGCAAAGCGCAAACGAGCAAACCCTCGAGAACTTATGGACGATTGTTTGTATGACCAGAGAGCCACGCACCTTCGAGGTGTTGCAACCGTTCCTGCAACATCCCGATGCCGGAGTGCGAAAGCTAGCCATGCGTGGTATCGCAATTCTTGAAGACCTCAGAATGTTCGAGCCATTGGCCAACATCGCGCAGCATGATACGGATGCCGAGGTGCGGGAGACAGCAGTGGATGGTTTAGCTGTTCTCAAAGACTCCAGAATGCGTGAACTCTTAATCAACATCTTTCAGCATGATACGGATGCCAAAGTGCGTTTGTCGGCGCTCTATGCTTTGAAAGTCAAAGATGACATTCGCCAAGTCCCGCTGCTCAAACTTGCACTCGCAACCGAGACCGATATCCGCGTACGCGCGGGTATCCTACATTCGCTCGCTTGCTTGAAAGACCCTTCGGTGTTGGAAGCGTTGATCGTTCTCTTGCAAAAAGATACCGATGACAACGTGCGTCTTGATGCGGCGGATGATTTGCGTTTATTGGGCGATACGCGGGCAATGTCTGCTTTGCGCACCGCGTTGCAGCAGGACGCCAACCCGCGAGTCCGTTTGGGGGCAGCCGAAGCGCTGTTGGCGCTCGGTGAGCCGGATATGCTGGGGCCGTTGACCAGGTTACTGACCGCGTTACAGAATGAGCAGTCAGCTGTGCAATACGGAGTGGCCAAGCTGATAGGCACAACGAAGGATTTGCGTGCAGTGGCTCCATTAACGGCAGCGTTGGCAAAGAACGAACCCGGTGATCGCGCGAACGGCGGCTTCATCGACGCACTGCAGGAAATTGCGCTGGCGCATCCCGGCGCGCCGGAGTTCGATCCGGCAGTGGCCCAATTGACGGAAAAATTGCCCGAAATCCCGTTTCATTTGTCAATGTCTTTACTGATCACTCTTGGCGCGATGGAGCGACCGGCTGCCGTAGCACCGGTCATCGCCTACTTCACCAATGTCAAAAACGGTCGCAGTGGACATGCGTATACCCCCACGTTTCCTATCCTCCAATCGCTCGCGAAAATTCCCTCGCCCAGCATGGTGGCGTATCTGCATACCCTGGCGGAAGGTGCTGCAAATCAACCCGAAAGCAGAGAATCGGCCATCGCCGTGCTATCGAGGCAGGGAGACCAGAAATACGTGGATTACTTGTATGACACCTTAACTAACACGGCAGCTGACACACCGAAGCACGCCGCCGCCGTTCAGGCCCTGGGGGAAATCGGCGATGATCGTGCGCAGGCAGCCTTATTAAACGCGTTACGCGACACGGATGGGGCTTACCGCCAGTCAGTCATTTTTGCCTTGCTGCAAATCCATCCCAAACACTCAGTGGCTGTTGTTGAACCACTCGCCAAGTTGTTGAAGGACCCCCATCTGTCCGGTTACACGATGTGCTCTATCTGTCGCTGGCTCGGTGAAGTAAAAGATCCGCGTGCCGTGCCGCCGTTGCTCGACGCGCTCCCGAACGCGAGCATCGATCAGCAGTTGGAGATTTTTGACGCCCTCGTGAAGATCGGCGACCTCCGAGCCGTGGCCCCGCTCACCGCCCTGCTGAACAGCGAAAGCGCGGTTATCCGTCACCGCGCGAAAGAAGCATTGGAAAAATTTAAGGGGAAGAGATGAGAGGTCAACCCTCCACAGTCCATAGCTGCGGCAGAGCATCTGATCACTTATTCGCTATACCCGGCGTGCTCCAGCATCCATAATTGCGAGTTCAGTGGCGGCTCATCTTCGCCGGGGACGCGGCGTTCATAGTCACCGTTTGGCAACAAACGCCAGC
The DNA here is from genome assembly GCA_036504255.1 of Armatimonadota bacterium. Lineage (GTDB taxonomy): Bacteria > Armatimonadota > Hebobacteria > CAIYQO01 > CAIYQO01 > DASXVL01. The sequence continues at coordinate 5,287 of DASXVL010000490.1, forward strand.
ACTGCATGTTGTCGCGGAGGTGGATGAAGAGAATTTCTTCCAGCAGCGCGTGGCGCAGGCGCGCGTCGCGGATGGGGAAGAGCGTTTCCACGCGCCGATCCAGGTTGCGCTGCATGAGGTCGGCGCTGCCCAATAATACCTCGTCCTCGCCGCCGTTGCGGAAATAGTAGATGCGCGAGTGCTCCAGGAAGCGCCCGACGATGGAGGTAACGGAGATGGTGTCGCTGACGCCGGGAATGCCGGGACGCAGCGCGCACATGCCGCGTACCTGCAGATCGACCTTCACCCCCGCTTGCGACGCGCGGTAGAGCGCCTGCACGCAGGCCGGGTCGATGAGCGAGTTCATTTTAAAGGCGAGATAGCCGTCGCCATGACTGCGCTGGCGGTCGATTTCGCGATCGATGCGCATGAGCAACTGTTGGCGCATACTTCCCGGCGCCACCAGCAGTTTTTGATACTGCACTTTGTGCGAGTAGCCCGTCAACGCGTTGAAGAGGTCAGAGACGTCGGCGCCGATGGCCGGATCGCAGGTAAAAAAGCCAAAGTCGGTATAGAGCCGGCTGGTGACCGCGTTGTAGTTGCCGGTGCCCAGGTGCACGTAGCGCACGATGCCTTCCGGCTCACGCCGCACCACCAGGCACATCTTGGCATGGGTCTTTAAGCCCAAGAGCCCGTAGACGACGTGTACCCCGGCCTGCTCCAGCGCGCGAGCCCAGGCGATATTGTTCTCTTCGTCAAAGCGCGCCTTCAACTCCACCAGTACCGCGACTTGCTTGTCGTTATCGCGCGCTTCCATGAGCGCGTCGATGATGGGAGATTTCGGCCCGATGCGGTAGAGTGTCTGTTTGATGGCCAACACCTGCGGATCGCGTGCGGCCTCGCGGATGAAATCGACGACCGGCGTGAAGCTCTGATAGGGATGGTAGAGCAACAGGTCGCGCTCGCGAATCGCGGAAAAAAGTGAGTCCTCCACCAACAGCGGGGCGGGCAAAGCGGGCACGAAGGGGGCGTCTTTCAAGTCGAAACGGTCGATACGCGTGAGCGACATCAGGTCAGACATGCCCAGCGGGGCATCCATGGTAAAGACCAGATAGGGGGCGATGCGCAGGTTATTGACGAGGATTTCACGCACGCGCGCGGGCATGGCCCGGTCCACTTCCAGGCGGACCTCCGAGCCGAAATCACGCGCTTCAATACTTTCCTCCACGGTGATGAGCAGGTCGGAGGCTTCATCTTCATCGATTTCCAGATCGGCGTCGCGGGTGACGCGGAAGGTGTAGCCGTGTACCGCCGCCAGACCGGGAAAGAGCAGATCCAGGTTGGCGGTGATGACATCCTCCAACCAGACGAAGGTGGTGCTGGTCCGGGTTTCCAGGGAGCGCTCCCCTTCATCCGGTGACGGGGTTTCCGCAGGTACCGGCAGCAGGCGTGGGAAGACATCCGGCACTTTCAAACGGGCAAAACGCTCGCCCTCATCAGGATCTTCCACCACCACGGCCAGGTTCAAGCTGAGGTTGGAGATGTGCGGAAACGGATGTGACGGGTCGAAGGCGAGCGGTGTCAATACGGGGAAGATTTCACGAGAAAAGAATTCCCGCAGGCGCGCGCGCTGGGTCTCCGAGGTATCGCGGTAGTCCAGCACATGGATACCGGCGTCATGTAGCTTCGGCAACAAGTCGTGCCGCCAGCAGTCCGCATGTTGCGCCAGTTGCACCAGTAACTCACGACGAATCGCCGCCATCTGTTCGGCGGGCGTCATGCCATCCAGCGCCGTCGCTTCGACGATCCCGGCGGCGAGTTTGCGGCGCAGCCCGGAGACGCGGATCATGAAGAACTCGTCGAGGTTGCTGGCGTAGATGGCGAGAAACTTCACGCGCTCCAGCAACGGGTGTCGCTGGTCGAGCGCCTCGCAGAGGACGCGCCAGTTAAATTTCAGCCAACTCAGGTGGCGATTGATATAAAATTGTGCATCCGCCAGATTTGTGGTTGCCATGGGATATTCAGTTAATGTCTGGCTCTGTCGGTCTGACATAAGCTAAGCGTGCCTCCGCGTGAACGTGTCGTCTACCGACTGTTCACTTTGCGCAGGGACGCGCGTTCTCCTCTTACGTTTTGTCATGTTAAGCGAAATGTAAGATCAGAAACTGTTTTACATGTCTCTGGTCGGTCTGGCATCGATCTTTTCGCGTCTGGCGGCGTTAGCGTTTCGCCAATGTATGTCTCCATACACGCGCCGAAACGCCACCTTGCCTGCCACGAAAATCTCGACGCCATCCTCGACCACATACATGTAAAATAGTTTCTCAGGCTTCCTTCGGATCACACAGGTGCTCGGCCTTATGGCTGATACGCTTGCACTTTTTGCATTTGTAATAGGTCTTGCCGTCCGCTTTCCGCTCTTTGGCCTTGAGCTCATCATGTTCGGCTTTGTCTTTATCTTTGCAGAGATGTGACATAATTCCCTCCGGTGGCATCATACAATGGGACGCAGTGATGCAATATTATACCAGAGGCGCACTGTACGGATGGTGTGTTGTCATGCACGCTGCCTTGTTGCAGATGTCAGCGTCTGGCGTATAGCGTATAGCGTATAGCGTATAGCGTATAGGGGACGATGGCACGCGGGATTCCCAGACGCTAGACGACATACGCTAAACGCTAGACGCTTGCTCACACCACGAGACAGGCTGCACGACATGACACCATGCGTATGGCATTGCCGAAACGGGCGTCCCTTCGGTACAATGCACGTATCCCCACCCGAAAGGTCACTATGGCACGCAAGCAGCCACCGCAATCCGCCCCGGCGGCACCCGCGCCGTCCGCGCTCGCCGCGCAACTCGCCGCACGGGGATTCGCCGCCACGCCGCCCGCGCCCGCGCCGGAAGCGAAACGTCCCACGCCGCCGGGTGAGAAACCCATCGACCTCGCCAGCCGGGGCAAGTTGGTTGTGCGCCACGAGCGTAAAGGCCGCGGTGGCAAAACCGTGACGGTGCTCAGCGGCCTGAGCCTGCCGCCCCCCAACCTCGACCACATCGCCCGCGCCATGCGCAAAGGCCTCGGCTGCGGCGCCACCGTGGAGCAGGGAACCATCGTGCTGCAGGGCGACCTCACCGAGCGAGCGGCGGACTGGCTGCGCAAACATGGCGCCACCCAAGTCGTGCTAGGAAATTAGGGCATTATCGGGGGACAGGCAACAGACGCCTTCCGAAGATCGGCACGTGGCGCCTGTCCCCGGCGATACACCCTCATAGCGCGACGTAGGTCTTCGGCGCCATATTGTCGGCCATGGTCCACACCGTCGCCTGCGCATCTTTCACACGGAACAGCAGGAAGGCGTCATAGCCGGTCTGCTCGACCATGGGCTGTAAGAACGGGCGCTCGGCAACGATGGCCTGCTTCAGCGCCAGGTCGTTCACAAACTCGGCCGTGCCGCATACGCGCACCTGCACGTTCTGCTCAGGGTTATACGTGCACAACTCCACCGCCGGGTTCTTCTCCAGTTGATTGGTCAGGTCCTTGCCCAGGCCGGTATGAAAGACGATGCCATCGCCATCGGCGCGAAACATCATCATGCCCCGCACGTGCGGCACATTCCCGTCCACGGTGGCGAGATAGCAAATCGGATTGGCAGTAAGAAACGCCAAGATTTCTTCTTTTGTCATAAGTACTTCCTTTCCGGAAGGCGCACGGTATGCCGAAGGCGGTCGCATCGCGTGCGCTTGTGTTACTATCCTAACAAATCCCACGCGCTCGTCAAGACGCTCTGCCGCCCAATTTGCGGAACGTGACCCTCATTCACTATTAAGATGCTGGCGCGCGTAGCGGCGGCGGTAGGCGAGGGGCGTCATGTCACAGTGGCGACGAAAGAGGCGGCGGAAGTAGCCGGGGTCGCTGAACCCGCAGGCGGCGGCGATCTGCGCGACGGTGAGGTCGCTGTCGAGCAGGAACTGGCGGGCTTGGTGCAAGCGCCGGTGGTGGATGGCCTCGGTGAGCGTGGCGCCGTAGACCTGGGCGTAAATACGTCCCAGATAGTCGGGGTTGCAGTCGAGGGCGCGGGCGATGTCAGCGGTGCTGATCGGCTGCGCCGCGTGCAGCAGCAGGTAGGCGTGGGCGCGCTGCGCGAGCAAGGCTGCCGCGCCGCGCACCGCGTCGACAGCGTGCTCCGCGCGGGCCACCTCGGCGAGCATGAGCAGCAGCAGCAGGTCGGCGGAAAGCGGCGACATGCCACCCGTCTCCTGCTCGGCAAGGAAGGTGCGAAAAAGTTCGCTGAGACGGTCGGGCCGGTGCACCGTGCGCTGTTGGGGAATGGCGAGCGACTCCCCTGAGGCCGCCATGAGCGCGAAGTGCAGCCAGTAAAAGCGCAGCTCGGGCGCATAGTCGCGCGTGCCGCCATGCCGCCGGCCGGGCCAGAGTAGCAGTGTCTGCCCGGCGGAAAGCAGCAGGTCGCGCTCCCCCTCGTACATGCCCAGTTCTCCCTCACGCACGTATATCAACTCATACGAATCGATGACGCGCTCAGGATGCCGTCCGCGCCCACGCGAGATAAACAGCCCGGCGTTCTGCGCGCGCACCGGCAGGGTGACGGAAAGCGATATGGTGTCATGCTCGGACATTGGGTTGCTCCTTTGGAATACGGTGAAAACTCATTCCCACTCTGGTAGAAAGATAGCATCAGATTGGCGCTAAGTGCCCCTTTTCTATATTTGTCCGCAGTGATGCGGACAATAGCCACGTAAGTGGCGACAGCCGATAGCCAGGGTGCTGCAGGATGCTGCCCCTGGACAAGACGCCCCAAATACCCCGTGCCGACAGGATGTCGGCGTAATGATCGTAGGATGCGAGAAATCGGATCCCGACAAATTCATTCCGTTAAACGCGCAGGTTAGCGTTGCTCGCCTCCTGCTATAAATGCGCCGACGTCCTGTCGGCGCGGAATAAGGCTAATCCTGTTCCCGGGGCGGCATCCTGCCGCCACCGGGCTATTGGCTTCCCGCCCCTGTCGGGGTTCTATTTCGCATCCCTGCGGAATTAAGGAGTATAGCAGCGTCATGCTCGATGCTCTTATAGTCGGAATCGTCCCGTTTTCTTTACCATTACTCATCTTGGCAAGGCTAGAGCGTTCTGTCAAGATAGTATTGCCAGTGCGGAATAAGCTTCCTCTGCGCCGCGCGTCTTTAATAGGGGAGATAAAAACATGGGCGTGACAGCCAACCAGCGACCATTGATCCCAGTGCCCTTCACTGCGGTCAAGCTGACCGATGTCTTCTGGGCACAGCGCCAGGCGGTGAACCGCGAGCGTACGCTGCCCATCGAGTACCGGCATTGCCAGGAGACCGGGCGCATTGACGCCTTCAAGCTCGCGTGGGAGCCGGGGCAGGAACCCGAGCCGCATATTTTTTGGGATTCCGACGTGGCCAAGTGGATCGAGGCGGGTTGCTACAGCCTGAGCACGCACCCCGACACGCAACTGCGGGCGAGGTTGGAGGAAGTCATCGCGCTCATCATCGCGGCGCAGGGGCCTGACGGATATCTGAACGTGCATTTTACCGTGGTGGAGCCGGAGAAGCGCTGGGCGAACCTACGCGACCAGCATGAGTTGTACTGCGCCGGGCACCTCATCGAGGCGGCGGTCGCACATTTCCAGACAACCGGAGAGCGCCATTTCCTCGACTGCCTGTGCCGGTACGCCGACTATATCGCCACCGTCTTCGGCGTCGCGCCGGGGCAAAAGCACGGCTACTGCGGGCATGAAGAGATCGAGCTCGCGCTGGTAAAACTCTACCACGCCACCGGCGAGGCGCGTTATCTGCGCCTGAGCCAGTATTTCGTGGACGAGCGCGGGCAGCAACCCTGCTATTTCGACGAGGAGGCGCGGGCGCGCGGCGAGAAGCCCGAGGCCTATTGGGCGCGCACCTATGAGTATTGCCAGGCGCACGCGCCCGTACGCGAGCAAACGCAGATCACCGGGCACGCCGTGCGCGCCATGTACCTGTACAGCGCCATGGCCGACCTCGCCGGGGAATTACACGACGACGGGTTACGTACGGCCTGCGAGCGCATCTGGGACGACTTGTGCGGCACGAAAATGTACGTGACCGGCGGCATCGGGCCATCGCGACACAACGAGGGCTTCACCGTCCCCTACGATTTGCCCAATGACACCGCCTACGCGGAAACCTGCGCCGCCATCGGCCTGGTCTTCTGGGGCCATCGGTTATTGCAGTGGGATTGCGATGCCCGCTACGCCGACGTCATGGAGCGCGCCTTATATAACGGGGTCATTAGCGGCGTCGCATTGGACGGCGAAACCTTCTTCTACGAGAACCCGCTCGCCAGCCGGGGCATGCACCACCGGCAGCCCTGGTTCGGCTGCGCCTGCTGCCCGACCAATCTGGTGCGCCTGCTTGCCTCGCTGGGACAGTATTTTTATTCGCAGCGCGACGACGAGTTGGCCGTGCACCTGTACGCGGCGGGCGCCATGCAGACCACGCTCACCGACGGCGCGCCGCTCACCGTGACGCAGCAGACGCGCTATCCCTGGGATGGCGAAGTCACGCTCACGCTCGGCCTCGACGCGCCCACCGCGCTGACGCTGCGGCTGCGCATCCCCGGCTGGTGCCGCCAATACACGCTGTGCAGCAACGGCGCGCCGCTGGCGCACAGCGTGGAGCGCGGCTACGCGTGCGTCACACGCACCTGGCAACCGGGCGAAAGCATCACCCTGCAACTCGCCATGCCGATCGAGCGCATCGCGGCACATCCGCACGTGGTCGCGGATCAAGGCCGGGTCGCCCTGCAGCGTGGGCCGCTGGTCTACTGCCTGGAGGACGCCGATCACAGCGTGCCGGTACACCTGTTGGCGCTAGATGAGGACGCGGCGCTGTCCACGCGCTTCGTTCCAGACTTACTGGACGGGGTCGTCGTCATCGAGGGTGAGGCCACCGCGCCGGACGTGACCGCCTGGGCTGGCCAATTGTTCCGCATCCAACAGGCGGACAACACCACGCGCGTGCCGCTGCGCGCCATTCCGTACTATGCCTGGGATAACCGCATGGCGGGGGAGATGGCCGTCTGGCTACCAAAAGGATAAGAAAAAGGAAACTGGGGGCGTTGCAAAGGCGGTGGAGATCCAGCACCGTTTGGAAGGGTTCGAGCGCAGCGAGTCCCGCCGTTCCCAACTCCCGGAAGAACGGGGCTCTAGCACAATTGCTGTTCCCAAGGACTGCAATCGCCTTCAGCACATTACCGAGCGGTCGGCCTGCACCTCGCTGTGACGCACGGCAGGAGTTCGCACGTCTGGCGACGAAACAAGGCCACGGCCATCGAATTTATAACTGCTGAGGCTTGCTATGCGCACTGGAATTGTCTGCTCCGGGGTCTCCTGTCTGGACTTGTTTCTCTACGGCACTGAGCCGCTCGCCACGCGCGAGAGTCTCGCCATGGTGCGGGAGACGCAATATCGTCCGGGGGGCGCGACCTCCAATACCGGACGGGCACTCGTTAAGCTGGGCATGCCGGTCGACTATATGACGGTGCTGGGCGATGATGCGAATGGCGACATGCTGCTGAAATTTTGGCAGCAGGATGGCATCGACACCCGTTACGTTGTGCGCACGCGCGAGGCGGGCACGGCGCTCAGCACCATCCCGGTCTATCAGGACGGCAAGCGCGGCGTCTATTTTTGCCCCGGCACGAACGACATCATGGACAGCGACAATCTTTTCGGCCCGGAGCGCGCGTACCTGAATGTGCTGCGCGACCGTCAGGCCTTTCACCTGGGCTATCCGCCGTTAATGCGACGCTTGCAGGGCGAGGCCCTCGCGACGATGCTGCACGCCGTACGCGAGACCGGGGTGATGGTGAGCCTGGATACTACGCCCGTCGCCGATGACACTACCCTCTACGCCATGCTCGCCGCCGCGCTGCCGCTGGCGCATATGTTCACGCCGAATATCGAGGAAGCGTCCCAGGTGGCCGGGCAGTTCACAAAACTGACGCGGCGCGCCACGGAAGTTAGCGCGCGGACCGGGAAGCCGACCGACATCGAGGGCGTCATCACGCCGGATGAATTGCTCGGCATCGGCGAATTCCTGCTCGGTGCGGGCGTGCCTGTCGTCATTATCACGCTTGGTCCCAACGGCGCGTTCCTCTGCACGGCGGATGAAGCGGCTATGCGCGGAGTACCACTGGCCCCCGATGACCTCTCCGGCTGGGCCAATCAACGCTTGTACGTGCCGGCCTATCAAGTGGACGGCCCGATCAACACCACCGGCGCGGGCGATACCTTCACGGCGGGCATGCTGACAGGGATGTGCCAGGGGATCGCGTCGCTGCGCGACATCGCGCGGCTCGCCCACGCGTCCGGGGCTCTCGCCGTCGATCTCTCGCGCGGCGCGTGTAGCTTCGCGGAAGTGCAGGCGGCGTTGCCAACCATGCGCGTGCGTTTGCCGGAGAACCCGCTGCTGCGCGAACTCTGCGCGCCGTCGCGCTGACGCGAGTATTTTTGTACATTTTCTCGAACAAGGTAAAAAAACTACGCCAGGGCCTTGCGCTTGCCGTCGAACTGTGATATAAAAAGAAAGTTGTTTTGTAACGCCGCTGTTCCGCCCCTTTCTGTTCGGAATTCGCCCATCTTATTGACCCGTTGTTCAAGTTTGGGTGCTTGCGGAGCAATGCCCTGGTTTCCCAATCGCACATTTGCCGGTAACCCCGGCTGCCCCACTCGGCTTTAGGTGATTATCTGGAATGAGTTCCCCGTCTACACCCCCGCAGATCACGCGACCTGACGAAATCGTCATCGTACTTGATTTCGGGGCACAATACAGTCAACTTATTGCGCGCCGCATCCGCGAGTGCAAAGTCTATTGCGAATTACTGCCGTATGATACACCGGTAGCGCAGCTTGCCGCCCTCAAGCCGAAAGGTATTGTCTTCAGCGGCGGTCCTGCCAGCGTGTACGAGGCTGATGCGCCAGTGTGCGACCCCAAGGTCTTCGATCTGGGGGTGCCGATTCTGGGTATCTGCTACGGCATGCAGTTCATGGCGCATGCTTTGGGCGGCGAGGTTGAAGGCTGCGAAAAGCGCGAATACGGCCGCACCGAGTTACGCGTCGTTTCCGACGGTGACTTGTTTGATGGCCTCAACCCGCAGTTGATCTGCTGGATGAGCCATGGCGATGTCGTCACGACGCCCCCACCGGGCTTTACCGTGACGGCGATGACAGAGAATACCCCCGTCGCGGCCATGTCCGACCTGCAGCGCGGCCTGTTCGGCGTGCAGTTCCACCCCGAAGTCGTGCACACGCCGTGGGGCGTGGAAATTCTGCGCAACTTCCTCTATCGCTATTGTCAGTGCGAAGGCCTATGGACCATGGCCAACTTCGTGCGGCAATCGATTGAAGAAATTCGCCGGCAAGTCGGTGATGCGAAAGTGGTCTGTGGGCTGAGCGGTGGAATCGACTCCGCCGTCACCGGCGCACTCGTCCATCGCGCCATCGGCGATCAATTGACCTGTATCTTTGTCGATCATGGCTTCCTGCGCAAGGATGAAGGCACGCAGGTGGAACGCGCATTCCGCGACCACTTCAAAGCAAACCTCATTCACATGCGGGTGCAAGATCGTTTCCTGGCCAAACTGGAAGGGGTCACCGAACCGGAGCATAAGCGAAAAGTCATCGGCAACGAGTTTGTCGAAGTCTTTTCCGAAGAAGCCAAACGGATCGGCGATGTGACCTTCCTGGCGCAGGGCACGCTATATCCTGACGTTGTCGAGAGTGGCTCAATCGGCTCCAACGGCAAATCGGCAGTCATTAAATCCCACCATAACGTGGGCGGCCTGCCGGAGACGATGAATCTGAAATTGCTGGAGCCGCTGCGCAACCTCTTCAAAGACGAGGTGCGTCGCCTGGCAGAAGAGCTGGAATTGCCGGATACCATTACCTGGCGCATGCCCTTCCCGGGTCCCGGGCTGGCGATCCGCATTATCGGTGAAATCACCAGGGAGCGCCTGGAAATTCTCCGTGAAGCCGACCATGTGATTGTCGATGAGATCAAAAAAGCCGGTCTCTACCGCAAATTATGGCAGGCCTTTGCCGTGCTGCCGGTGGTGCGCAGCGTGGGCGTGATGGGCGACCATCGCACCTATGCCTATCCCATTGTGCTGCGCGCGGTGACCAGTGAAGACGCCATGACGGCGGATTGGGCCCGGTTGCCCTGGGAAGTGCTGGAAAAGATCAGTAACCGACTGATCAATGAGGTCGAAGGCGTGAACCGTCTCGTCTACGATGTCACCAGTAAGCCCCCCGGCACCATTGAGTGGGAGTAAGGCGTATCACGCCTCGGGGTTTTCCTGCGCCGTGCGGTCGATTGTTCGTATAGGTGACAGGAAGCGCCGTTCCCCCTTGGCGAAAAGGGGGAAGGAACATTACGGGACAACCCAACGTAACGACCCACGGTCGGTGGCCCGCATACCCATTGCACTCAATGACCAGTAGCCACATGACCACGCCTGATGGCGCGGGTATACGGGTAAGCCCAGCGCGCGAAGTAACCGGGGGTTCCCGCGCTGCTTTCAGCGCACCGCGGTGCTCGCGGCCTGGGCGGCCTGTCCCTCTTGGAGAGGACTATGAGCGTTTTGTATAAAGATGATTTAAGTGAAATCCTCTACACAGAGGAACAGATTGCCGCACGCGTGACCGAGCTCGGCACCCAGATTTCCCGCGAATACGAGGGGAAACCGATCGTGCTCATCGGCGTGTTAAACGGCGCCGTCACCTTCATGGCCGACTTGATGCGTCAGATCACCGTCCCGGTGTCGATGGACTTCGTGGCGATTTCCAGTTATGGGTCCTATACCAGCACCAGCGGCGTGGTACGCATCATGAAAGACCTCGATGACAGCGTGGAAAGCAAACACGTGCTGATCGTGGAAGACATTGTCGACACGGGGCTCACGCTGAACTATCTGGTGGATTACATGCGCTCGCGCAATCCCGCCAGCGTCAAAGTGGTCGCCATGTTGAGCAAACCCAGCCGCCATAAAGTGAAAGTCCATGTGGATTACCTGGGTTTCACGGTGCCGGATGAATTTGTCGTCGGCTATGGGTTGGACTTCGCACAACGCTATCGCAATTTGCCCTGTATCGGTATCTTGAAGCCGGAAATTTATGCCGGTTCCGATACACCGCCGAATCAATAACTTTCACTGTGACGCGGATGATGTGCCGTGCGACCGACATCACCGCCTCCTGGTGTAGGAGTGTTACACGCATGGGGTTTCCCCATGGCCGGTGAGTGACTACACTACAACTGTCCCGCAATCGGACGGGGGCACGACGCCCCCGGATCACACCGATTCCCAATCTTCTATTAGACATTTCACATTTGAGGAATTCTCGCCAGTGAATGACGTACAGACCAAGGACCGTCTCTCTTTTGAGCTGTCCGAATTGGAAAACCGCACGGTGCACGACCTGCAAGGCGTCGCGAAAGAGCTCGGTATCGCCGATGTCTCTCGTCTGAAAAAGCAAGAGCTGATTGTCAAAATCATGCATACTCAGGCGGAAAAAAGCGGCCATTTCTTCCGCGACGGGATCCTGGAGATCCTGCCGGAAGGCTTCGGGTTCCTGCGCGTACAGGGCTTTCTCGCCAGTGCCGAGGACGTCTATGTCTCTCAGTCGCAGATTAAACGCTTTAATCTGCGCACGGGCGACACCGTCAGCGGCGCCGTGCGTCCGCCGAAGGACAGCGAGCGCTACTTCAGTCTGCTGCGCATCGAGGCGATCAACACCGAGAACCCGGAAACGGCAAAACGTCGCATTAATTTCGACGACCTCATCCCGGTCTTCCCGGAAGAGCGCCTCTACCTGGAGACGAGTTCGCGCAATATCTCCGGACGCATCATCGACCTCGTCGCGCCCATCGGCAAGGGCCAGCGCGGTCTGATCGTCGCACCGCCGAAGGCGGGGAAAACCACGCTCTTAAAGAGCATCGCCAACAGCATCACCGAGAACAATCCTGAGGTCAACCTCATTGTGCTGCTGGTCGATGAGCGCCCGGAAGAAGTGACGGACATCCGCCGCTCCGTACAGGGCGACGTGGCTGCCTCCACCTTTGACGAACTGCCCGAGAACCACATGAAGGTACAGGAAATGGTGCTGGAACGCGCCAAACGCCTGGTGGAAATGGGCAAGGACGTCGTGGTGCTGCTCGACTCGCTTACTCGCTTGGCGCGCGCCTCGAACCTGACGGTGACGCCGAGCGGACGCACGCTCTCCGGCGGTCTCGACCCGAGCGCGCTCTATCGCCCGAAGCGCTTCTTCGGCGCAGCGCGCAACATCGAGTTCGGCGGCTCGCTAACCATCATCGCCACCTGTCTGGTGGACACCGGCAGCCGCATGGACGACGCCATTTTCGAAGAGTTCAAAGCGACCGGCAATATGGAGCTGGTGCTCGATCGCGGCCTGTCCGAAAAGCGCATCTTCCCGGCCATCGACGTCAAGCGCTCCGGCACGCGCCGTGAAGAGCAGCTCTTCGCGGCGCGTGCCGGAGCGCTTGACGTCGATGGCCGGGAAGATGCGCTTTTCGGACAGGCCGCGATCGAGCACCAGCTCCATATTGCCGGTCGCTTTGAACTCTTCGA
>DASXVL010000491.1:0-14957 GCA_036504255.1 Armatimonadota bacterium
GTGCGACTGTCCATTCTTCGGCTGATGTAGAGTGCAAGCTAAAGCTGACCGTTTTTAATAACGACCTCAGATTCTTTCCTGTCTCAATGGAATGATCTTGTTCCTCCCGCGCCCGTAAGAGGAAGAGCTGTACGGTATTCACGATACTGATACCCATTGGCCCATTTGTCATTGTGCCGACTCGGATTGCAAGGTATGGTAATGTACCACTTGATTGCAGTGTGGCCTCAATCACATTGTTGATAATCCAGTTGCCAATCGCTCGTATTATTTCAGATTCTTGCTCAAATGCTTTTACCATTTGGACAGACAATAAACACAGAGGATTGACTATTTCATCTTTGCCAACCCCATCAATAAATGGGAGGCTAATCCCCGTTGGTGTTTTGTTTAACCATGACAAATATGATTTACGTAATGGATCGGCAAATGATCGCCCACCTCTTTCGACAAGATTTGCTAAACAACTTAAAAAATCAATAACTTCAAACGATGACACCATAGAGTGATTGATCGCGTCAACAAGCTTATTAACTAGCGAAAGATCCGAACCAGACCAAGAAACACGATCTATAAACTGATGGGAATTTCCATTAATCTCGAAATGCGACTTGTCGCTTCGCTGTAGCACCTTGTCTGTCTGACTAATAATACGTTGACGACAATAATTACGAAGCTCTTCATCGTCACGTGCAGGTGAAGTATCATTTGGATTATCAAGGTAATAATTAAAATGGGTAAGAACAGGGTTAGTTGCGGCTTCAAGTAGATATTTTTTGAAGCGATGTAAGAACTCTGGACGATTTAATGATGCATTATATAAATATTCCCATCTTTGTTTTGACTCTATACTATCATTCGTAACAGTAACTTCGAGCATCGCTTCGCCAGCTTCTAGCGCGAGATGAATTGGTGCACGTAAAAGATACTCTCGCAAAAATCTCTGATCATCTACTCGCCAATCGATAGGGCGCTTTGCTGCTGACATTACTGCAGGATGGAGCAAGTCATAGACATGCGTACTTACGGTGTAAACCGATAGTATTGGTCCCCAAAAAGAAAGTGGTGCAGCACGCCACCCCGAGCGTTGATTTGGAAATGTTATGTACTCTACAGACCATCGTGCCAATCCCGCAAGGCATGATTCTGGAATCGCATCTGATAAGATAGAAAACGCGTTAAGGGCTTTAAATGATTCGAGAGGGCGTGTTGAAATTAGTTGCTTTACAAGTTGTTCTCGTACAACGAGATCGGCAAAATCCAACGAACGAACGGCTGCAGCCATTGCCTGATCATCCTTTTCTTCCTCGAAGCTTAAAGATTGGATGGCATTAATTATCGCTGAGATGGCGTATTTTTGATTGCGAAGTGACCGGTTTGCCTCAAGATAGATTTCGGAGCCTTATCGAGATGCTTCGATCCATGTTAAGGCATCCCATACCCGCAAAGCGTTGACTTTGCATAGCATAACCAGCCGGAAGCAATGGATATGATCATTGTGCAGACTGCCATTTGCCCGTTTTTTACTGACTTGTGCTGATAGCGAGCGCAGTTTGTTTTCTCGTAACTCGGAAAAAATTTCAACCTTGCGATTAATGGTATGGACCCAGCGTCGTGTCAAGCTAATGATTTCTGAATCACCGAAATCCTTTTTGCCGCCATTTTCTCGATAATGAATATGAAAACGAAATACATTATGGAGATCAGCAATACATAATGCCACAGGGTCTTCAAAGGACACTGTGCCAACTATCTCCCGAATATGCTTTTCCAATGCTTCCCAATTACACTGCAGCAGAGCGTTCCAAGCAGCGTACAGACGTTTTTCTACCGGTCGTGAGAAATACGCATCTAGATCGCTGTCACGGCTCGCAGGTACGCCAAGAATTACCAGTCCATTTTGTAATGCGAGTCTCTGACGGGTTCTCTGTAATTCGCCCCCGAGAGATGCTGACCGAGTTGATAGTTCTTTTTGCCAATGCTTTGCTATGCTTTGCCACGAATCTCCGGTTGGGTCACGGTACCATAACAGTTCAATCGTAAATGTAAGTAACACAGTATCTTCACAAACAGACGCATCGGTGAGCCAGGATAGTTTTACACTATTCAATACCTGTACTACGTCTTCTCGCTTTTCGAGACAATCTTCTATTAAAAAGATAGTTTGCGTGACAGCTTGCGTTAAATCGTTCTCATTTTCGCGCTTCGCTATCGTATTGAAGACATCCGTTGCCGTACGAAGCATAAACTGATCGGTAAGCCAGTATAGTGGGAATACGATGGCCCAATAGAGATCATGAAGGGAAAGGTGGCAGACATTTTGTTCTATCCATCTCTGGGTATTGGTCAAGGCGATAGCACATAAGTGGTTAACTAATGCCCCGTCGCCATCGTAGTGCGCTGCACGGGATTGCTCGCGCAAGTGCTGTATGGCAATGCGTTGAAGTTCTTCCCCAGTCGGTTCGCACGAATCTTCAAGCGGTCTATTCATTTGTCACTCCGACGCGCTGATTAGCGCATTGTAGGTTTGTTCGTATGGAGAACGGACCTCGAACGTGCCCTGAATATTGCTGAGTAGTTGTGAATCAATCGATTCTAACCTAAATCCCTTTATTCTGTTCATGAAATCAGTGGTCACTTTTCGAGTATCGAGAAGGGCTTCCGAAAAAAAACTGTTCAATACGTGATATATCAACGCTTGTTGAGTCTGGATGCCGGAAATATGACGCCAATTGCTTAATTCAACGCATACTTCAGCCGGAATGGAATCTGTGGAAAAGACTACGTCGAGTAACCCCGCACCGAGTTTCGATAAAGGCTTTGTATACAACTTTACCAATCGATAGTGATTACGTAATGCGGCATACACAGGACTTATCTGACCATCCGTAAAAGGCGGGCGAGCAAAGGATATGGTGATTGTTCCTTCGTGGACAAGAATACGCCCTGTAGTTAAACAATGACGAATCCAATGCCCGTAATTGAGCATATTGCCTTGACGGTGGTCAATTAATGTCGTGGCATCGCACCGGCTAGCATCTTCATCGAGTAGATCAGCCACGGCAATAACCGCCGCAAGCCCTGGATCTTTTCCCGGCAAATCAGCAAATCCAGCTTCCCAAGGCCATTTTTCATGCGCCTGCGCGATAGTGGTCGCACGTTGCACCAGTTGATGCTTCAGTAAATCCGTATATTGGTATGTTTGCGACTCCATGAATAATCGGTTCACTAAACGGGGAATGCGACTCACGTGAGTTTGTCGAACCCATGTCGAAACATCCATCTGACCTTTTGCGAAAAGTTGGGGGCGATCTGACGGCAAGTCCTCTGGCCGTTGTGAAAGCATCCCAATGTCGTGAATGAGGATTGCAATCAATAGCATGGCGGATTGATTGTCATCAAGCACTTCACACAATGCTTTCGTCCCATGCGGCGTTTTAGCGCAGGTCCATTGACTTACACGGTCAACGATACTGCACAAATGACGGAGCCCATGGTCGGTAAACTCTGGAAGGTGGCAACTGGCCGTTAAGCGATATATCGTACCAATTAGATCACGCAGGAACAATGGCAGTTTTGGAAGCTCAGTACAACAGAGGGCTTTTCGTCCCAATCGACTGTCGAGAATAAAATCGGCGGCATCGCGCAAAGTGATGTCGGGATCAGGAAGCGGACGAGTCAATACGGACGTCATGGCAGATCCTTCGTAGCGATAATGACTTCAATGCGAAAGGAGAGCGCGTGGAAGAGAAACTCCAGCAAGCGCATTATTTATCTTGGTGTCGCAACGATGTGGAATTGCTGGAACATCCAACGCAAGAGCACATGCCGCCTTGCGATTTCCTTCTTGGTCTAACTGCGCTCAAGCTCACCAATCGCATTACAGAAAACCACTGACTTTGCTTTTCAAGAAAGATAGCACCTTCTGGAATAATAAACAAGCGTAATTGCATATGTATTCAGTACTTTGTCACCGATTGCATGGAGTTGCCACCACCACGTTTTACGCACTTTCCCCGCACGTCGTTCCTCTGTTCCTACTTGGGATATATGGCGTAGCGTGCTCGGCAACGGTACACAGTGCCGCACCAGGGGTGCCGGTCGCGCGCTGGATTAAAACACGAGTTATTCCAGCGCGGAGCAAGCGGAAGCGGGGCGTTCTGCCCTGCGGGCATGCCATCCTTCCAAACGGTGCTGATGTTGCTGCCGGGTGGAAAGACAAGTCAGCCAGATCATGTCTACAGACATGGACGCGGTGTTTGCGCTTCCTCTCGGCGGGACTAAGAGCACCGTTTGGAAGGTTGGCCTGCCCTCGGACGAGGGCAGAGAGCCCCGCTTCCTTATTACCGCTGAATGCTTTACCGCGCCTACTTCAGATATTTTTTCAAAAAAGCCTCGGTCCGTTTGTTCGCCTTCACGGCCGCGTCGCGCTGGTAGGCGCTGGTGTTGGTTGGGTTCGCGAAGGCATGCCCGGCTCCTGGATAGGTGTAGATGGTGTGCCGGACACCGGCTGCGGTCAGCGCTTGATTGAATGCCGTGACGCGCGCGAGCGGGATGGATTGGTCCGTCTCGCCAAAGTGGCCCAGCATGGGAGCTTTGATCTTTGCCAGTTGCTGCGGGTCGGTCACCGGCTGTCCGTAGTAGATGACCGCCGCATTGAGCTTGGGATCGTGCAGCGCCAGGTTGAGTGACTGTCCGCCGCCGAAGCACCAGCCCAGACTGCCCACCCGGCCATTGGAGTCCCGGCGCGTGCGCAGGTAGTCTGCCGCCGCCAGCAGTTGGGCGGTCGCGGCCTGCTGGTCTAACCCTTGCACCAGCTTCGTCGCCTCGTCCGCTGTGGTGGCCACCTTGCCGAACAGGTCCACCGCCAGCACGTTATACCCGGCGTGGCCATACTTGTCCGCTTCCGCCTTGATGTTGCTGTTCAGCCCCCACCATTCATGGATCATGACGATACCCGGCAGTTTTTTGCCACCGCTGCCGGGGACAAAATACCCATGGTATTCCCCCTGCCGCCCGAAGGAGATGGTGGACCCCGTTTGCTTTGATGCAGCCGACGCGCCCAAAGCGATGAACCCTGCCAAGACTGCGAGCACACCCAGAAAGGCTTTCATCACGCCTACCTCCTCTTATGTTCGTTGCCAGCAATACTCTTATATACCCAGACGAAGCGTGAGGTTTGTTTATAAAGCCGCAGGCCGATTCGGTTGCTTCTTTTTCATACTGGGAACCGTAGATGAATGGAAACTCTATACCCGGTGACGGCTTGAATCGCTTAAACGATATGGTCGCGGATTGGAAACGGCGTATCGCACGACCGTGCGCACATGTTGTCACCATGCCAAGACAGCGATCGGTTTGTACCCGTGCCGCACTGGGGTACAGTTCTCCGTAAGCAAGGAGGTTAGCGGATGCAAAAGATTACGCCGTTTTTATGGTTTGACAAAGAGGCTGCCGAGGCGGCACAGCTTTACACCACGGTGTTCGCGGGCGCGAAGATCACGCGGACAACGCAATTGCACAATACGCCTTCCGGCACGACTGAGATTATCTCGGTAGCACTCTTCGGCCAGGAATTCACGCTAATGAGCGCCGGGCCGCTGTTTACCTTCACGCCCGCCGTGTCATTGCTGGTGGCCTGCCGGACCATGGAGGAAGTGGAGGAGCTCTGGCAGGGACTGTCTCCGGGGGGCACGCCGCTGATGGAGCTGGGCGCCTACCCCTTCAGCGAGAAATACGGATGGCTACAGGACCGGTATGGGCTGTCCTGGCAAATCATGTTCATGGGTGAACGCCCCATCGCCCAGCGCATCATTCCCACGCTGATGTTTGTGGGCGCGGTGTACGGGAAAGCGGAAGAGGCCATCAATTTTTACACCTCCGTCTTTCGCAACGCACAGGTCGGTGAGATCGTGCGCTATGGGAAGGAGCAGGCGCCGGACAGGGAAGGTACGGTTACCCACGCGTCATTCACGCTGGAGGGGCAGCAGTTTGCCGCCATGGATAGCGCGTACCCGCATGCTTTTGCGTTCAATGAGGCCATCTCCTTTGTGGTCAATTGCAGCACGCAAGCGGAGATCGACTACTACTGGGCGCAGCTCTCCGCCGACCCGAGCGCCGAGCAATGTGGCTGGCTGAAGGACAGATACGGCCTCTCCTGGCAGGTTGTCCCGACCGTGTTGGCGGACATGCTGCAGGACCCGGACCCTGAAAAAGTGGCGCGGGTGACCGAGGCGTTTCTGCAGATGAAGAAGTTCGATCTGGCAGCCCTGCAGCGGGCATATCAGGGAGCGTGACATGCGAAAAGTTGTGGTGTTATCGTTTATCACCCTGGACGGCGTGATGCAGGCGCCGGGTGGGCCGGAAGAAGACCCGTCGGGCGGGTTCACGCACGGCGGCTGGACTGTCGGGTACTTTGACGACTTCCTGGGCAAGGTTATGGGCGAGCAGATGCGCCAGCCCTTCGCGTTATTGCTCGGCAGAAGGACATACGAGATCTTTGCGGCGCATTGGCCGTATATGGATACCCAGCATGACCCGGTTGCCGCTGGCATCAACAGTGCGAAAAAATATGTGGCATCCAGGACGCTGAGCCACCTGGATTGGAGCAACGCTGAGCGCATCGAGGGGGATGTCGCCGCAGCCGTGAAAACGCTGAAGACGCAGGACGGACCGGAAATACAGGTGCATGGCAGCGGCAATCTCATCCAAACGCTCTTGCAGCACGACCTGGTTGACGAGTTCCGGCTGAAGATCTTCCCCCTCACGCTCGGCAGGGGGAAGCGCCTGTTTGCCGAGGGCGCCATCCCGGCCGCCTTCCAATTGCGCGAGGGGGCGATTTCACCGAGCGGTGTCATCGTGGCGACGTATGCGCGCGCGGGAGAAGTCACAACAGGGTCATTTGGGCAGGAAAACCCCAGCGAGGCTGAACTGGCAAGACGGGAACGGCTGGAAAAGGAAGGGTAGGGGGATAGCTGTATAGGGCGATAGTTGGAAGCGGGGCTCTACGAAAAAGAACTGCTGTTTTTATCACATAACCGGCGAACAAGGTTCGGGACTCATAAGGAAACGCCCTCTCTTCGTGGTAGCGCGCGCCCGCCGAGGCGCGCCTGTGGCGCGACCGTATTCGTGCGTGCGGAACGGGAGCCGGGTGCCAACTTGGGACCGCTTCGGCGCTCGCACGCGCACGGGTCGGCAGGAGAAACAAGCGCGCCACAGCGGGCGCGCGCTACACCGAGGAGAGGGCCGGTTGGGGACTGATAATTCCTTATTGGGCGGTGGTGCAAAGACGCCAAGCAGGGTTGTTGATTATAGCCCGGCTATCCCAGGGCTGGACACAACAGCCTGGATGTGTGGACTTACCAGGCGTGGCTGTGGATTCCGTACAGATTGACGCTCCCATATCGAGGTGCTAGTATGGGCTTGTCGCGGAAGCGATTGTTTAGCCTGACGAATGGGGTAGTAACGCGCGTGAATATTTATCAAACCATCATCCCTGGCTGCTGTCTGCTGCTCGTGCTGTTGACCGGCGTCGTGTGCTGTGCGGCGGATTGGCCGCCGACGTTGGATAGTCGGTATACGGTTAGCCGCTCGCTCGATGAGCGGGCGATCGAGCGCTATACGCATGGCGTGCGCGAGACGTGGGGCTATTCGGCGAGCGCCGCGGGTGAGTGGGAGTATCACGCCGCACAGGAGACGGGAAAGTTCGAGCAAAACCATAATAGTTTTTACCTGGTCGCGCCGCAAAAGCCGCGGAAAAATTCCCCGTTGTGTGTGGTATTGCATTCGGCGAATCGCACGGCCTACGATTATCTGGGGTTCCAGGCCCTTGGTCGGAAGATCGAGCGGGGGGACGATCCGGCGACAGTGGCGACGCGGGTGCCGGAAGATTGCTATGCGCTCTTTTTGAGTTCGACGAATGCGGAATGGTGGGGGTGGAGTCAGCTCTCGCGCAGTCAGCCAGCCGGTAACGCGGCCACGCCAGTGGAGCGACGGGTGCTGGATACTATCGAGTGGGTGGTCACGCGCTGTCACATCGACCGCAACCGGATTTATCTCTGCGGCGTCTCCATGGGCGGGTGCGGCAGCTTGGGGCTCGGCTTGCCGCACGGCGATATCTTTGCCGCCGTACGCGTGATCGTGCCGGCGGGGACGGAATACGCCGCGCTGCGCACGAGCGGTTTTCCGCCTGCGCCCTCCCCCGACGCGACGCCGGTGGAGAGTGAGGCGTGGGCGAAGCGCATCGCCGGCGTGGGACTGCCCGACCCGCCGGTGATCGTCGATTTCTCCGCGCAGAATGATGGCTGGTCGAAGACGCAGCCCGCACTGCTGCAGGCGGCACGGGCGGGACACCTGCCGCTGGTCGTCGGCTGGGGGCCTTTCGGGCATGCCACCTTCACTGCCCAGATTGCCAAATATCCCCGCTGCGATGTCGCCCTGGCCTTTCCCTGGTTGGAGATTCGGAAAAACGAAGCCTACCCGGTGTTTACCAACGCCACCTCGGACCAGCGCGCGCCGTGGCTGAACGCCCCAACGGCATGCGATGAATCTGGACAAATCAATGCGTATTTCCGCTGGAAGACGCAACGAGACACGCCGTCCCGCATCACCATGCGGCTCTGGCTCGCGCACCCCGTCGTCAAGAATCCGCCGCTGATGCCCGAGACCTCCACCGCCGACATCACCTTTCGCCGCTTACAGCGCTTCAAAGTTCAGTCGGGCGCCGACTACGACTGGCAATGCGTACGTGACGGCCAGCCGGTCGCCTCCGGTCATATCACGCCCGACGCGGCCAATCTGCTGACCATTCCCCAGGTGACGGTGACCACCATTCCCGCCGAGTTGTCGGTGCGGAGGCGGTGAAGCGGCGTGCCGGATGGCAGATGGGCGAAAAGCCTCTCTCTCGCCACCTCCATAACGAAGGGACAATTTCAGGGTGGGCGCTCCTGGACTAGTCCGATGTGGTTGGCGCATCATGGTGTGGTTTCTACCTTGGTCGACGAATTTCAAATACCGCTATGTCTTCTTTGATTTTATTAGTAAAAATCAAAGAAGACATAGCGGTAGAGGATTTTTCAGGTTATAATCCTGAGAAGCTGTACGAAAAGTCTCTGGTCGGTCTGGCATCGATCTTTTCGCGTCGGGCGGCGTTGGCGTGTCGGGCATGTCTGTCACCATACCTGCGCCGCTACGCCGCCTTGCCCGTCACGAAAATTGCGACGCCATCCTCGACCACATACTTTCCGTACAGCTTCTGATAGCAATTCCAAGAGGGGGTGTCATGCAGCCGCAAGATTTCAGCAGCCAGAGCGCTGGGCGCATTCAGAAGCACCCGCGAAACTACTGGGCGTTCATCCCGACACCGTTACCTCCAGAGATTACGTATGACCTCACGCTGGTCAAGCTTCTCGCTGAAGCCGAGAGATTGCTGGGAGAGTTAGCGGGGGTGGGACGTATGTTGCCGAATCCATATCTCCTGGTTGCGCCAGCTAACTGCTGTCTATCGGTTGCTGCCGACTAACGTCCCAAAGCATTTGACTTCCTCCGATAACTAATATTATTCAGTCCTGGTCGTTGCCTGCATAATCCTCATCGATGGCCACCGCCGCCTCATGCAACTCGCGGACTTTATACTCTATATACTCAACGAAGACACGGGCGGTTTGCGGGTCGATCTCAAGTTGCATGGCATCGCCAGTGCCAATATTATCCAGGTCTTCTTCAGTTTCAGCTTTGGCAAGTAGTGGGATGTAAGGGCTGGCATCGATGCCGAAATAAGCCAGAGTCACCTCAAGGGGATGTTCTAGTTCCTCAAAGATATACTTCAATCCCCCATCTATTGGGTAACCACGACGATTGAGTTCATCTCGAAGCGACATAATAGCCTTGGCAATTCTCTCGATACCAATTGTGCCCATACCGAGACCTTCACCTCTAATTTCCTCAAGTATCTTCTCGAAGTCGTAACTCAACTTTACTGCTGAAACGATATCGGCAAGCTTGGTGCTCATAAATGCCTCCCGGTGTTGTCGGTCACGCTCTTCCAGGGTGGTGATGACCAGGTCGAGCAGTTTTCCAATAGCTGGTGCCTGCTTGGCCCATAATGATGACGTATTGATATAGCGGTATGAGCGGCTTTCATCCTGCGTATCTTCGGACACGATGGTAAAACCAGACCGTCGCATCATACTCCGGACGATGCTATGAAAGGATACAGGTCCATTACGCACTGGTTGGCGTTGGGTTGGGTGGCTTACGTCATCCCGGATATCACGAACCTCGCGGATTTCACTGATAACGGGATTGCGCCATCCGGGAAACGGAACACCAATAGATTCACACAAATACCGAGCGGCGTCTTGCTGGATATAGAGCGCTTGCATAAAGCCATAAAGGGCCAGGTACAATTCTCCAGAATCCGCCTCACTCCCCTGCAAGAACGCCTCGATGGCCATTTCCGTATCGTCAATGGTATCCAGGCAGGTGCAAAGCTGGTTGAACGTGCGGAAATCACGCGCCAATTCCGCATTGATGCGATTACGGTTGATATGGTCGCGGAGACGACGGGTCCTGCTCACGAGGCTTGTAACTGGCTGACCATCACTCATCGCCGTCCGCCGTATCCCACCCCATGCTGTACTTGTGTCGTAATTATTGTTGAGATAGGCACTCCGCTGCGCGTTACTAATTGCCAGCCTTTGCAGTCCCCGTATGGAATTGTAGGCATCTCGAATCCTCCAATCAGAGTGCGATGTCATCAATAACGTTGTGCATCGTAAACACTTTCATGAAAAACGTTCGCCACGACGGGGCAATTTCCCGCTTGCTCGGTATAGCAATTTATGGCATGGCACCAATGCTGTTATTTCAAGAATTAGTGACAGACGATAGTTTAATTACGATAAAATTACCGTCTGTCCCTAATTATTCCTGTCGTTGACGGCAGGGCGCTCCATCACCGTCATTGCAAACCGAAAAACCCCCGCCGAAGCGAGGGTCTCACGAAGGGAATATGCGATTTTGGAAAATTGGTCGGGGCGAGAGGATTTGAACCTCCGACCCCCAGTACCCCATACTGGTGCGCTACCAAGCTGCGCCACGCCCCGAAAGCTCGGTTAGTTTAGCACTGCGCCGGGGTTCTGTCAAGGATTACGCGTTGCTCGAAATGCACGCCGGTATATACGCTGACTCATGGTCGACGGCGGATGCCGCCGAGGATGGCCAGGAGGATGGCGGCGCCGATGACGGCGACGAGCAGGCTCCACAGGTTGAAGCCGGTTACGCCACGCCCGCCGAGCAGGCTGAAGAGAAAACCGCCGATCAACGCGCCGACGATGCCGATGATGACGTTCATGAAGCAGCCTTCGCGACGCCCCATGAGGGCGCTGGCGATCCAGCCGGCCAGGCCGCCGAGGATAATCCAACCGAGTATGCCTAAGCCCATGGTCATTCCTCCAAGAGAAGGATGCCCAATAGGCACGCCTGCTATGTGTGGAAAATCCTACAATTTACGGTTAGTCGCTATGGTTATGCCCATGGTCGATGATATGGTGGTGCGGGTGGGTGTGCAGTGTGCCGCCGTGGCGGTGGGCGTGTGCGTGGATGAGGTTGACGGAGAGCAGCAGCGCATCGTCGGCGAGGACATCGGCGGCGGTGCGATCGGCGACGATGTGGTGTTGCTCATCGAGCACGATGGCACGGTCGGCGAGGTGGGGGAGCAGCACCAACTCGTGCGTGGCGGTGATGAGCGTGATGCCTTCGTGGTGCAACTGCGCGAGGATTTCGAGCAGGATGGCCTGGCTGCGCGGGTCGAGTCCGGCGGTGGGTTCGTCGAGCAGCAGCACGGCGGGCTTGACCATGAGCAGCGCCGCAAGCACGGCGCGCTTTTTTTCGCCGCCGCTGAGGGTTTGTGGGGTGCGGTCGCGCAGGTGCGGTATCTCCAGGCGCTGCAGCACCTCGTCCATGCGCGCGAGGATTTGCGCTTTGGGCCAGCGCAGTTGCAGCGGCGCGAAGGCCAGTTCGTCAGCCACGGTGGGGCAGAAGAGTTGCGCGTCGGAATTTTGAAAGAGAAAGCCGACCGCCTGGCGGAAGCGCGGGCCGAACGGCGGGCGCTCGACGTGGCGTTCGGTGAGCGGCTCGCCGAGGGCGGTGATCTGCCCGGCGGTGGGGAAATAGAGCGCGTCCAGCAGGTGCAGCAGGGTGGATTTGCCGCTGCCGTTGGCGCCGAGCAACGCCAAGCGCTCGCCGGCGTCTACGGTGAAGGAGACGTCGTCCAGGCTATTGGCATGGCCGGGGTAGGCGAAGCTGACGTGATCGACGCAAAAGATGTGTTCCACAATATTACCTCAACAGTAGCAGCAGCGCAGCGACGCCCACTGCGAGCAGGAGAAAGGCGGCATCGGTGAACTGCCAGCGCGGTTCGTCGAGCAGGTAGGCCTCGCCGGTATAGCCGCGTGACACCATGGCGAGATAGACGCTGTTGCCCAGTGACTGCGTGCGCCGGAAGAGCGCGCCCATGCCGGCCGCCACCCAGGCTTGCTCGCGCCGCAGTTCGCTCATGGTGATGGCGCGACTGATCTTGGCGAGGTGAATCTCTTCGGCGGCGCGCACGAACACGGTGAGGTAGCGTTCCATCATACTCAGCAGCATGATAAAGAGCTTGGGCACGCCGAGGGCGCGCAGGCCGCGAAAGAGTTGATGCGAGCGCGTGGTGGTGGTGAGCAAGAGCGCCAGCGTGACGCAGACGGCGGTGCGCAGCACGAAGCGCCCGGCGACGAGCAGGCCCGCGTCGGTGATGGTCAGCGTGGGCGGCAGCGCCCACGGCCCCAGATGCGTCGCCGTGAAGCGCCACAGCGTCAGCAGGGCCGCGCCCGGGGTCACCACGTTGAGCAGGGCGGGGAGCATGATGGCGGCGGAAAAGAGCGGCACTGCGAGCCACACCTGCGCGACGCGGCGCGCGGGAATGCGCGAGAGCGCGGCCAACGCCAGGCAGCCGCCATAGGCGAGCGCCAGCGTCGATGGGCGCTGCACCAGTGTGACGACGACGATGAGCCCGAGCAGGCCGATGACCTTGGCGCGCGGGTCGATGCGCTGCAGGACGCCGGGGCGGTTCGCGATCGCGTCGTTGGCGAGCAACTCGGCGAGCAGGTGCGCGAAGCTGCCCAGCGCGCGGCGTACGAGGTTGCGCCCGCCGGGGCGGGTACGCGTCGCCGTGTTGTCGCGTACGGCAGCGAGGCCCGCATCCTCCTCCTGGGCGATGGTGCGTTTGAGCAGGAGGACGAGACCGCCGATGCCCAGCACGCCGAGGACGCCGCTGAGGAGATAGCTCAGGCTGAGTGAAGAAAGCGGGACGGTTGCGTGTCCCGGCAGGTTATAGTCAGGGAACGGCGCGTGCCAGCCATGTTCTTCGGCAGCGCGCATGCCTGCGGGCACATAGGCCTCGCGGCCGCCGCTGTAGCGCGCGATCTCCGCCTTGATTTCCGTCGCGCTCCATTCCCCCCAGGCGGCTCCGGCATGGAACTTGGCGGGGAGATAGAGGCCGAGCGGGGCAAGCAGCACCAACAGGCCGAGGCCGAGGGCGAGACGCCGCGCGGCGGACATGGGTTGCGACGCGGCCACGCCGGACGCGGGCAGCATGGCGGGGGCGGTGCGCTGCAGGTAGACGATGACCAGGGCGGTGACGACGCCTTCGATGAGGCTGAACGCCAGCAAATGAGTTATGGTCATGGCGGGTACGGCGATGGACAGCCCGAAGGGGCAGTAGAGCGCGCGCCCGGCGGCGTCATGGGCGAGGAGCGGTTGGATGCCAAACTCTATCCCGGTGGCCAGCGCGGCCAGGGACAGGCCGAGATAGCCGCCCACCGCGCCCCCGAGCCAGTGCCGTGCGGACTGTACCGGCGCGGATCCGGCGATGAGCCGGTAGACGCCCCAGCCGGCGAAGGGGCAAATGACCGCCATATTGACACAGTTGGCGCCAATCGCCGTAATGCCGCCATCGCCAAAGAGCAACGCCTGCACGATGAGCGCCAGCGACACCGCGAGCATGGCCGCCCAGGGGCCGAGCAGGATGGCGATGAGCACCGCGCCGATGGCGTGCCCGGTGCTGCCGCCGGGAATGGGCACGTTGAACATCATGATGACGAAACTGAACGCGGCCCCGAGCGCCAACAAGGGCACCTGTTTCAGCCGCAGCGTCTGTTTCAGCCGCGCGTTACCGGCTGCCCAGAAGGCCGCCATAACCGCAAAGGCGGGGGCGTAGGTTTGTGGGCCGAGATAGCCATCGGGAATGTGCATAAATCAGGCTGCTCTTTACTACGACGGATGCCGGTGGCCGCCGTTACGCCAGGGTTTTTCCGGTGGAGGTGCAGACGAGTTCGCCGTGCTTGACGCCGCGCGTACTGATGAGGGTATTGGCGATGGTGCGCACCTCGCGGCTGCGGCCGGTGACGATGATGACTTCCAGGCAATTGTGCTGGTCAAGGTGAATGTGCGTGCTACACGTGATGCATTGATGGCACTGGTGCTGCAGTTCGGCGAGCACGTGGGCGAGTTCGTGCTCGTGGTGCTCGTAGACGATGGTGACGGTGCCCACCACCTCGGTATTGGGGTCCGCCCATTCTTCCTGCACCAGTTCCCGGCGAATGAGATCACGCAACGCCTCGGAGCGCGACGAGTAGCCGCGCGCGGCGATGAGGGCATCAAACCGCTGCAACAGATCTTCATCCATCGAGACGCCAAAGCGTTCCAGATTAGCCATAATAACCTCGGTAGCACAATTTTAGAAAGAGTAACACTGAGGCGGTGTGCTGTCAAGACTGCTTGGGTTGGCTGGCGGTGGAGCATTTGGGAACGGCCGGGCTTGGGCTCTGTTTCGGATGGAGCTAAGGACAGTAGGCTGGGATCGTGTCCTTAGCACAGTTTGGAAGGGTCCGAGCCGCAGCGAGACCCGCTCTCCCGGG
>DASXVL010000492.1:0-11677 GCA_036504255.1 Armatimonadota bacterium
GTGGGCGTTCCTGGCATGTATGGCTTCATACACTCACGGAACGCCTACGCCGCCAGCCACGAAAAATCCTCCCCGATCCGGCAACGCCTATTTTGAAAACAGTTTCTCAGGCCTCGCGGCTATTTCGGCATCCAATGGCTCAGCATGCCGGGGTGTATCCAATAGGCGAGGTAGCCGGTGAGCGCCCAGATGCCAGCGGCGGCCAAGAGCACCAGCGCGGCCAGCACGCGCGCGACGCGGTTGTTGCGGAACCAGAGGTAAAATGGCAGCGCGCCGACGCCGCCCAGCCCGGCCAGCACAAAGCCCGCCGCGGACAGCAGCGGCAGTTGCGTCAAGCTGAGCACGACAATGCGCACACCAAGGAGCACGGCCGCCAACCCGGCGAAAAAGGCATAACCCGCCACGGTCACCATATCACCCCCGAGTGCGAGCACCAGCCCCGCCGCAAGGAAGATGACGCCGAAAAGCACGGTCATCTCGCCGAACATGGCGCCGTATGGTCCGGGCAGCGGCCAGGTGAGGGCCATATGTGTGCCGAACGCCAGCGCCACCGCCCCAGTCATGATGAAGCCGGGCGCCCACCGGCGCCCGCGCGCGTCGTGCACCCCGAACGCCACATAGGCGGCCAGCAACACGAGACCGGCTGCCATATTAATGAGCAGCAGCGGGACATAATCGATAAATTGCATGTGGCGCCTCCCAAGGGCAGTAGCCCATGCTACAGATCTACCCCTTGCTCTGTGAGCGTAATCGTATTGACCCCTGCGGGGTGACGGAGAAATGCGACAATGCGTCCAACCTGGGACAGCGCAAGGCCGCCGCCCCGTATGGAAGTCCCACACGAGGCGGCGGCCAGAAGGCATTTCACGTCACCGCCGAGCGCCGCGCTGACGCCTACTTCAACTTCCAGAGGTGTACGCTGAACCAGACACTGGACGGTCTGCTCGCGTCGAGCGGGATATTGCCGCGCGGGTAGATCGTCAAGTTCGCGCCGATCCGATTGTCGGTCGTGGCGCCGGTGGTAAAGATCACTTTTTCTACTTGCCAGTCGAGGCTGCCCAGGTTCGTGCCCGCTTTCTGTACCAGTGTCCCGAGATGGTAGACGCCGTCCGTCGGCCAACTGATGGGGGCGGTATTGACCTGGTAGCGGGTGGGGCCAGGGAAGGAATTCACGATAATCTGCGGGTCGATTTTGCCAAAGATGCCGTCGGTGCCGGTGCCGCCGCGAAAATTCTCGGCGCGCCACGCCACGACATAGGCGTAGGTGGTATTGGCATCGAGCGGTCCGCCGTCGCCCACGACATTGCCCATGCCACCGGTGATGCACGGGTTGAACGTCGCCGTCGTGCTGCAGGTGGGAATGGTCACCTTCATCGACGGATAGCCATTCCAGGTGGTCGACGCGTCGTAGCTGCACGTCAACCCGTCGGCCAGGGCGGCGGCGGTAAAGGTCCACGGACCAATGGCTTTTTTCATCGGATCGCCGGCGTCAAAGCCGTAGTCGTTCACGCTGCGCCCCCAGGCATAGCCCTTATAAAACAGTCCGGAGCCGACCGTGCCGCTATTGCCGGAGAAGGTGGGATAGAAAAAGTAGTTGCCGGTATTCTGCCAGTTGGGATGCAGCGTCAAGGTCATCGTGCGCCCCTGGACGTACTCCACGTGCCCGTCGAGGAAGCTGCAGATCGCACCACCCGCATGGCGGGCAATGAGGTCAACGTCGGGCTTGGTGAAGGTGTAGGGGAGGAGATTGCTCGCGGCGGCGGCGGACGCGTCGCTGGCGACCACCATATAGGACGGCGAGACGAAATTGGCCAGCGCCTGGTCGAGGAGCGAGGCGTTGAAGGCATAGTCCGGCGTCATGGCGTTGCCGCGCAGCTCGCTGCTCGGGCAGTCATACACCTTGTCCGCGATGCCCAGCGGGGCATTCCATAGTGTGCCTGCCGCCGGGGTGGGCAGCAGTTTCTCCTCGTTTTCCTGCGTGAACATCGCTAGCGCCAGCCCGATTTGCTTCTGGTTGCTGATGCACTGGGTCTGCCGCGCCTTCTCGCGCGCTTTACCGAAGACGGGGAAGAGAATGGCTGCCAGAATGGCGATTATCGCAATAACGACGAGTAACTCGATAAGGGTAAAACCCTTGCGCGGGCCGGCCGATTGGCCGTATGGAATGTAGCGCATGAATGATCCTCCCAAAGACAGGATAGCCAATTTTCTGACCGAAGGTCCGTTGCGTCAAGGGGAGAAATGCCGTACACTATCTGTTACGTGTAACAGACCAGGGGGGGATCCATGACATCGTTGCGCCAACTGGCCAAGCTGGCCGGCGTCTCCCATATGACCGTGATGCGCGTGCTGCGCCAAGAACCGTATGTGCGGGCGGAGATCCGGCAACGGGTGCTGGAACTGGCGGAGCTCTACGCCTACCGCCCGGCGCCGAAGGCGGAGGCGTCTGCCAAACCGCCCCTCATCGGCTGCCTGGTACCCGACATCGCCTCGTCGGTCTACGGCCGGTTAGTGAAAGGCGTGCTCGGCGCGGCGTTCGCCGAGTCGTACCAGGTCATTATGCTGGAAAGTAACCACCAAGTCACGCATTCCTGCAAGGCGCTGGAAGTCTTTGCCGAACACCAGGTGCAGGGCGTGGTGCTCGGCCCGGGCCATGCGGATATCATCCCCACCAGCTTTCTGTTGGAGTTATGGGGCCAGGGCATCCATGTCGTCGACATGTGCGAAAGGAGCTTTCCGCAGTCCATCGATATTATGTTGCGTAACGAAGATGCGCAGATGGAGATTGCCGTCCGGCATCTGTATGACCTTGGGCATCGCGCATTCGCCTTTGTCGGGCATCAGTTGCACTACGCGTCGCAGGCTTTGCAGGCGTTTCGGCGCTCCATGGAGCGCCGCGCCCTCCCCGCCGCGCATTTTGATATCTTTGAATGTTCGGATGCGCAGGCGCTGGCGGCGTTTCGCGCCTTGTCGTACCAGCCGACCGCCATCGTCGCCTGGAGCGACTATGTGGCCGCACAACTCTGCCGCACGCTGTTTACCGCCGGGTTTCATCTCCCGCACGACGTCAGTATCGTCGGATGCGGGAACCTGCAGTTGTCCCAGTACAACACGCCGCCGCTCACCACCGTCGAGCAGTCGTATGAAGAGACGGGACGCCAGGGGGTGGAACTCCTCATACGCCGCATACAAAGCGGCCTCGCTCCGGGCGAGTATGCAAAAGAGACGCACGAGATCCCTCCGAAGCTGATCATCCGCGCGTCGTGCACCCGCCCAGCGGGATCACGGAGTGGGGGGTCGCCTGCGCGCTAAACGGGGGAGACTCCGCCAAACCGGTCTGTGCGCGCCGGGGTGACCATCGGTCATGGACCTCCAGCAGAGCCGGAGGCTTGATTCGGTACCTCCGGCTGTTGTTTCCGGCCGGCTATCCCGTTTGCTTTGATAGTGCACCCACGCACGAGGGCATCCTGAGTCCCGGAACTGCCAAACGCTGGGAGTCCCCCCGGCAAATCCGGGGGTTTACCCTGGATCAATTTATCGGTTCAGTGCTCTGCTTGAGTACGCGGACGGTCTTGCCATCCAGCGGGTACAAGCCGGGGGCATAGGGTTGTGGCACCTTGGCGAGGTTATCCGTGAGTTGTTGCCATTCCTTCTCCGTAATGGATTGCAGCACCCGTGCGTGCGTCGCGCGATCCGTGGTGGCGTAGGCGACCGGCTGCGGGTCGAAATCCGCCCAATGGGAGAGATCGAGGCCAGGCGCGTAGAGAGAGACGGTGGCCACCCGCGTGCCGAGTTCGGCGCAGCGCAGACGCTTCTGGACGATTTTGATCGCCGGGTAGTGCCCCTTCCCCTTGGTCAGATCGGCGGAAACGGCGATCAGCAGCGGATCGAGCGAAACCACCACCCCCGGCGTGATATTACCGAATAAATATTGGTCGCGGACATGCGCCCAATACAGTCGATGTATAAACAGGATCACAATGGCGGGAATCCAGAAGTCCCAGTGAATGCGTGCGGCCAGGTAGATGCACAGCAGCATGCTCGTAGTCCAGATCGTCGGCCACAGGGGGTAGTAGAGCAGCCAGCGCAGCGGTTGCACGTGCACCCCGCCCGGATTTTTCGCCACGGTAGTACTATCCACGGTCAACGGCTGCGGTTCTTGCGCCATGCATCTCATCCTTCCCACAGTGTGCGCGCGGTGTCGCTCCGCGTCCACCTGCATGCTCACTATGATAGCGAAGATTCCTCCCCGATGCAATTACTTGCACGCAACAAAGGGAAGAGCATCCCGCTGCCTTCGTTCCCTAAAATTGTGCTGTTTGAAAAGCAGACTACTTTTTGCGTATATTTTCGCTAGGATTTCAAGCTGTACAATTTTAGTTTACGCACTTTGTGCATAGGCTGTAGTGGAGCGCTTCTACAACGCCCTTCCCCTGTCGCAACGGGGGAAGGGCTGGGGAAATGGCGCATATGGACGACGGAGGATGGGGGCCTCTCCAGCAAGCCAGAGAAGACTTCGCAAAAATGCTCACAGACAGTACATGCACCCGGTACCAGCAGAAGGTAGGGCAAGCTGCCTGACAAATAGTACCGTATGCGTCAAGGACTCTTACTGCTGTTCACCGTGGTGCCCGGAGTGATCGGATTCCTTATTTTCGGGGGGTACGCCATCATCGATTATGCTGCCCTGCAACAGGCCTATGGCCAATTCGAGCAGGCGGCGCACGTTGGCAGGGTTACCGCCATCATGGTAGCAGAGGCGCAACAGAATATCCACCGCATTAACCTCTTTGCCGAAGGGGTGTGGGCGCTCCTCAGCGCTCTCATCGCTGCCGTCGGCCTACATGGGCTGTGTATGCCTTCCCAGCGCACACCGTAATCGTGCTCCCCTGGGCACGCCAATCTCCTGATTGGCGATACGAAACATGCCGATCAGGAGATTGGCGTACCCAGGGGGAACGATTTTTCCTGATAGCGAAACGGAATATCGTCGTCGTGTCAGCGATAAGCCGCCATCCCCATCGCCACTCAATCCCCAGTATTCCCCAGAAAATCGTGTCACATTGGCAGGAATCTCTTCCTCGGTCCCGTAGAGTAAGCGTGACGGCGCGTTATCGCCGGTGCAGAGGATTTCGTTATGGAACTTTTTGTCTCCCTCCAGGGGAATGATAGCTGGTCCGGCCGCTTGCCGGAGCCGAATACCGACGCGACGGATGGCCCGCTGGCGACGGTGCGTGGCGCGCGCGAGCGCATTCGCGGGTTGCGCTACCCGCCGCGCGGAATGCGGGATTACTGGGAGGCGCAGGGGATTCACGAGCCGATCACCGTGCTGCTGCGCGGCGGGGTGTACGCGCTGGAGGCGCCGCTGTATTTTTCCGCGCAAGACAGCGCGCCGGTAACCTACGCCGCCTACCCGGGCGAGACGCCCATTCTCGACGGCGGCACGCGTATCACCGGCTGGGAGCTGGGCGAGGTGCACGGGCTGCCCTGTTGGGTGGCGGCCGTGCCGGAAGTCGCGGCAGGCGCCTGGTATTTCCAGTCGCTCTTTGTAAACGGCGAACGCCGCAGCCGCCCGCGCCTGCCCAAGGAGGGCGAGTGGTACTGGATCGCCGACGCGCCCGGCGGCGTGGAGGCGCCCTTTGCGGAGGGCACCCGCGAGTTCACCTGCCGTCCCGGCGATATCCTCCCCTGGCACAACATCAGCGACGTCGAGGCCGTCGTGCTGCATTACTGGGTGGATGAGCACATGCGCTTCACCGCCTTTGACCAAACGACGAACGTGGTGACGACGGAGCGCCCGAGCATCTTCGTGCTGCGCGACGACAAGGAACCGCGCTTCGCCAAATACTATGTCAGCAACGTGTTCGAGGCGCTTTGCGAGCCGGGACAATGGTACCTGGACCGCGTGAGCGGCAAACTGTATTACTTGCCGCTGCCCGGCGAGACGCCGGAGACCGCCGAGGTCTACGCCCCGCGCCTGACGCAACTGCTGCGCATTGAGGGCAAACCAGAGGAGAACGCCTGGGTGGACGGCCTCACCTTCCGCAGCCTCACCTTCCGCCATACCGACGCCGTGCTGCCCCCCGGCGGGCCGGATCTGCAACTCGCCAATGAGTCGGACGGCGTCACGCGTTGGTCTACGCAAACCGACTACGCGGCGGCCCCGCAAGCGGCGCAGAACGTGCCCGGCGTCATCGCCTGCACCGGCGCGCGCAACTGCGCCTTCACCGACTGCGTCATCGAACACGTCGGCTGGTACGGGCTGGCGCTGAACGAGGGCTGTAGCAACAACCGCATCGTGGGCTGCACCATCGCCGACCTGGGCGCCGGCGGCGTGCGCGTGGGTGGGGCTGACGCGTACGGCCCGCTGGCCTGTCGCACGGGCTATAATCGCATCACCGACAATCACATCCACCACGCCGGGCGCGTGTTCCACCAGGCGGTGGGCGTCTTCCTCAAGCACAGCTTCGGCAACGTGGTGGCGCACAACCACATCCACGACCTGTTCTACACCGGCATCTCCTGCGGGTGGATCTGGGGGTACGCGGAGAGCGTGTCGAAGAACAACCGCATCGAGAAGAACCACATCCACCACCTGGGCTTCGGCTGGCTCAGCGACATGGGCGGCGTCTACACGCTCGGTGTGCAACCGGGCACCGTGGTGCGCGGCAACCTCATTCACGATATTGAGAAAGCGAACTACGGCGGCTGGGCGCTGTACCCCGACGAGGGCAGTTCGCACATCATCTTCGAGAACAACGTCTGTTACGACACCAGCAGCGAGGTCTTCCACCAGCACTACGGGCGCGAAAATACCGTGCGCAACAACATCTTCGCCTTCGGCCGGGAGGGGGGCATGGCGCTCACGCGTGCCGACGAACACTTCTGCAGCCTCACCGCCGAATGCAATATCATCATCGTGGCCGACAACGCGTCCATCTATACCAACAACTACCGCAGCATGCTGGAGCAGCACGGCTTCCGCGCCGACGTGAACCTGCTCTGGCATGTGGACGGCGCGGCGCTCAACTTCCAGGTCACGGCCGCCGACACGCCACGCATCGAGCTGTCAGACGTGCAGGCCCTCGGCTTCGAGAGACATTCCCTTGTCGCCGACCCGCACTGCGCCGACCTCGCCGCGCGCGATTTCACGCTGGCGGACGATTCCCCAGCTTTCGCCCTCGGCTTCCACCCCATCGACCTCTCCGACATCGGCCCCCGGCCGCCGGAGGGACGGGAAGTGTAAGGAAAAGGCAGCGGGGCTCGGTACGAGTCACAGATCAGCTTAGCAGCTTGAGCGAGAAGCGGTGCTGATGGGGGAGGGGTTGAGGTGCAGGTAGAGCATGTTGTCGCGCCGGGTGGCCAACACCCACGCATGGTCGCTGCACGCGTCCTGTAACTGCTGCAGGCAGCGCCCTAAAACAGCCAGTCGCTGCCAAGGGTTTCGTGTGCTGCGCCTACCCCTTCGCCCGGCGACACGGCCCGGTGGAGTGGTTGACCAGGAGTTCGACGGGGAAGACCTCGGTCGTGATGTCTTCGCAGTCGTCGGTGACGCACTGGACGAGGTATTCTGCGGCGCGGCGGCCGATCTCTTCGAGGGGGAGGCGTACGCTGGTGAGGAAGGAGACGCGCGGGTCGTCGATGGCGAGGTAGGTGCCGTCGAAGCCGACCAGGCTCATGTCTTCGGGCACGCGGATGCCGCGGTCGCGCAAGAGGTGGTAGAGGATGATGGCATAGCCGTCATTCGGCGCAAAGATGGCGGTGATCTCCGGATGCGCGGCCAGCGCCTGCCAGAGCGGCTGCGTCAGACGCTCTGCCGGAGGGCCGGGCGAGCTGTAGGGTTGCACGTGCAGATACCGGTCCGCGTGCAACCCCGCGTCAGCGAACGCCTGGCGGAAGCCCCGTAGCTGTTCATTTCTGCGGAAATCCGCCGGGTCGGAGAGAAAACAAAGCACATGCCGGTGGCCAAGGTCGAGCAGATGCTTGGTCGCTTCCCTGGCTCCGGCAAAATCATCGCTCCTGAAGGTGGAACACCCGGCGAACGGCTGCATCAAGGAGATGATGGGACGGTTGCGAAAGTGTGGCTCCTTGCGCAGCAGCGCCACCGTCTCCGCAAAGGGGATGTGCCCGGCCAACGCCACCGCGCCATCCACTTCGCCGCGCTTCAAAATGGGCGGCAGGTCATGCGTCATGGCCGGCGTGACGTACCGCGCGTAGGTATGCACCAGCACCAGCGCATAAAAGCGCGGTTCGAGTACGCTCACCAGGCCGGACATCAGGCGTGACGCATAGACATCTTGCTGAAATTGCGGGGGATAAAAGAGCGCCAGCGCCTGGTTGACCACGCGTTGGCCATGACTGCGCTGCACCATGCGACGGACGAAATCGTTGCGCGACGGATCATAGCCGAGCTGCGCGGCGGCGGCGTGGATGCGCTGGATCGTTTTCTCGCTGACGTTGCCGCGATCCTGGCGCAACGCGCGCGACACCGTCATCAGGTGCACGCCGCAATAGTCGGCGATGTCCTGCATGGTGACGGCGCGTTCCAACGATGACGAGCTGTCGCTGCGTTTGTGCTGCATGCCAGAATACCCTGTCTTCGATCTCTTCCAGTAAAACTCGCGGGAAAGGGGAGGGTGTGACGTAGTATAGCGGAGATCTGATTTTTTTTGCAACTACGTGCGTTGCTACGCTTGACAAAGGAAATCATGGCGGTTAAACTATTTTTACGCTATCTCCGCTAGCACTAGCGGTGCGGGGGCAGCGTACGATTCGTCTCGGAGCGCCCACGTTTTTCGTTGTATTGAATGAGCGACCCCGAGATATTTTTTTCAACACCTAGTAAAACGATTCAACGACTCGGTATCCTGAAAGGAGATCTTACTTATGAATCACTCCTCTGTACTGCGCGCGTCGGCGCGTCACCGCGGCTTCACGCTCATTGAGTTACTCGTGGTCATCGCGATTATAGCGATACTCGCCGCTATCCTTTTCCCCGTCTTCGGCAAAGCGCGCGAGAAGGCGCGCCAGGCCAAATGTATGAGCAATCAAAAGCAGATCATGCTGGCGGTCACCATGTACACGCAAGAAAATGAAGAGAAATTGCTGACGACCCCCGCGGCCGGGACGGTATGGACGAGCGCGCTGGGCAGTATCGCCGACAAGGTGTTCGACTGCCCCACCAGCCAGACCCGTGGCAACAGCACCGCGCCGGCCTATGCCTACAATAAATATTTACTCGATCTGGCGATGAATGACGTCAGCACGCCGGAATCGACTCCCGTCATCGGCGACGCCAAGACCCCCAACGCGACGGCCTCGCCCGCCTATACCTGGGCCATCCCGGACACCGATCTGGATATGCGCCACGATGGCAACAAGGTGATTCTCGGCTTCCTCGATGGGCATGTCGCCAGTATCTCCAACACCGGGTACGCCTTCACGCCGACCAGCTACAATGCGCTCATGTCGACCGCCCAGGCCTCTGCGACCGGGCGATCGCTCGCCGCGAAATTTATCGTGCAAAATATCACCTGGGTCGCCGCCGGGTCTGACCCGACCCCCGACTTTGGCTTCGACCGCTACAAAACGGATGCGGTGAAGATGGCCGCGTCCTGGTTCCCCGCCGGCGTCACCGGCTCGCTGGACCCTGCCGTCAGCTATCAAGGCGGCAGCGCCTATCAAGGCAACGGCTCCGGGCAAGGCGGCAACGCCAGTCTGCGTTTCAGCATGCCGATGACCGTGCAGGCAAAGAGCTACAACACCAATGTCCCGGCCTGGACTCCTTCTGCTGTGGGTGGCAAACGCTACTTAATTACCTGTGCGATTAAAGGCCTCAACTGCGTGACGGCCAACGCGGGCGGTAATTATCTGTACGTCTATTGCCGCAATAGCGGGTGGTCGTTGCCCTTGAATACCACCATGCGCATCTGTGTCATCCCCGGTCTACCCGGCGGCGTCACCCCGCTGAACGGCATGCCCACCTTCGACTGGGTCCCGCTCAATTTAGTGGTCACCGCGCCGCCGGATGCCGTCAATATCTACATGGGGCTGTTGTTGAACTGCACCTCCGGCACCTTCTGGCTGGCGAATTGCAAGGCGATTCCGTTGGACTGATGGGCCGACCCTCACCCCCCGACCCCCCTCTCCCCGAGGAGAGGGGGAGCTATGCGGAATAATCGTCCCCTCTTTCGCTCCCTTCTCCTCGGGAGAAGGGCCGGGGATGAGGGCGACGGCAGCCGGCAGGACGAACAGGCCAACGCTGCACCGCCGTAAAGGCAAACCGTTCGCGTGTGCGAATGCATTTGAAGGCGAGACATATTCGATGCGCGTGAGTTGAGGCACATGAGAAAGAACCAGGAACAAAAAGCCAGTATCGCAGCGATAGCGCAACACCTCGGATTATCGCAATCCACCGTGTATGCCGCCTTATCCGGGATGGGGACGGTGAGCCAGGTGACGTGCGAAAAAGTCCGGCACACCGCCCAGGAACTGGGCTATCGCCCCAACTTAATAGCGCGTTCCATGCGCACGCAACGTACCGGCATGATCGGCGTGATTTTGCCTTCCATCGTGGCGCCGCTGAATCAAGAATTGATGGCGATCATGATGCAACGCATGATCAATGCCGACTACCATGCGCTGTTTAGTTGCGCGCTTGGCGACCGTATGCTGGAAGAAAAGCAGATCGAGCATTTCCTCGGCATTGGCATTGAGGGGCTCATCCTGAATTTGAATGCACAGTTTTCCGCCGACTGGTATAGCAAACTCGCGGAACGCATTCCCCTGGTGCTGATGGATCAACCGGATTTTCTGCTGTCGGCCGATGTCGTCGGGGTCGACCAGGTGGCGGTCGGGGTGCAAGCGGCCGAGCACCTCCTCTCCTGTGGCCGCCGCCAGCTCGCATTTGTGCCGGCTCCGCAGCCGTACC
Organism: Armatimonadota bacterium; assembly: GCA_036504255.1. Taxonomy (GTDB): domain Bacteria; phylum Armatimonadota; class Hebobacteria; order CAIYQO01; family CAIYQO01; genus DASXVL01. Next base: position 10,931 of record DASXVL010000492.1, read on the forward strand.
ACTGGATAGCGCCACGTTGGCAGGGGTTTCAACAGACGCTTGCGGCGGACGGTGTGACCCCTCGCTACCTGGGGGATGCCGCCGAAACGTACCGCGCCATACATATGGAGCATCTGAGTCTACGGCAGTTGCATGGTTGGCAGATGCCCGCGTCGCAACTACGGATACCGCCACTCACGCAATATGGCTATGCCGTGCTCTCCGACATGCTGGAGAACGGGGGACAATGCGATGGCATTTTCGCGGCGAACGATCAGATTGCCTACGGTGTGCTGCAAGCCCTGGCCGACGCGGGCCGCCGGGTGCCGGATGATGTCGCGGTCATCGGGTGCGATGATCTGCTGGCATCCGAATTTATCTCACCGGCCTTGACGACCTTCCATTTACCGATGGAAGAGATCGGCGTACGTGCGACCGACCGCCTACTCTCACGACTGACAACCGGACAAGAGGAGTATCAGCCCACGACCACGCTGCTGCCGTCGAAGTTAGTGGTGCGGGAATCCAGCGGCGGCATCCCTGCGTGATTCACCCAGGCTGTTGTTTGCTGCCGGGGATAGCCGGGCTATGGCCCTGTTCCAGACAGTGCATCAGCACACACTCGCTCTTCGTTGTAGCGCGCGCCCGCTGTGGCGCGCCTGTGGTGCGACCGTATCCGTGCGGCGGAACGGGAGCCGGGTGCCAATGTTGGACCGCTTAGGCGCTTTCGCCGCACGGAGCGGCAGGCAAGACAGGCGCGCCACAGCG
>DASXVL010000493.1:0-7397 GCA_036504255.1 Armatimonadota bacterium
CATAGGCGAAAATCTCGTCGTCGGTCAATACACGAAATTGTACCTGCGTTGCCACGACCGCCGTGTGCATCACGCCTTCGGGATGTACGAGGAGAGCAAAGGCGCTAATCACCGTATGCTCTCGCCCGGACAAGGCGTGCAGCATGCGTATCGCATCCTCAGCGTCGCGTGGTTTTCCGAGCACCTCCACGGGTTCCCCATGTAAGAGTGGCGCATGGGCACACCCCGACTGCGGCAACAGGACGACGGTATCCGCGCCGAGGATCAATGTGGGAGCCGCCGGCAACGTGCGCGCCACGGCGCGCGCTTTCACGCTTGCCGTCTGACACGCCCAACTAAGAATATCCGCTGCCGGCTGCGGTGGAGCTTCATGCACATGCGCAACCTGCACGCGAAACGCGAGTCCCACCTGTGCGAGCAGTTCGGCGCGCCGGGGAGAGGCGGAGGCAAGAAGCAACGGACGAGTCAATGGCATAAACACAGGCTTTCACATACAGCAACGGCCCCGAGCATTGCTCGGGGCCGTTGCGCACTGGTCAAGATTAACGCGGGCTGCCACTGGGCATCCCCATCGGCATGCCGGACATCCCACCCGCCGGCTGCGGTTGCTTCGGATGGGTCTTCAGCCACTCGGTCATACGCTGAATACCTTTGGCATCACCCAGTTTGGTGTACTCGGCCTTCAGCCCATTGTGCAGCGACTGATCCGGATCGGACGTTTCGGCGCCATCAGCGAGATAGCCAAATTGCAGGAGCGCCATGTCCTTCTGCCCGACTTGCGCGTATAAACGCCCAAGTTCCAATTGCATTTTCGCAGTTTCGCCCCCGGCGAACGGTACGACACTCTCCAAGAGCTTGACCTTGGTCTTGGGGTCTTTTTCCACCTGGTATACCTGGTATTTGAACGCCGCGGTCACCACGGGAGGCAGAAGCGCTTCGTCTTTCAGCTGACCTTGCAGTTTAAGCATCGTGGCACGGTCATTGGTTTCCTGTGCACCATAATACTGTAATTCCGGCGATTTGCGCTCGATCGTTGCCATAGCGCGCTGGCTCGACAGATAGTTGTCCGCGAAAGCAGCATCGAAACGGTCTTTCGTCCGTAGCAACGCCAGGTCTTTGCCCTTGGCATAATCGTAACCTTTGCGGTCAGCGCGATCACGTTCGTCTTCAACGCGCAAAAAGGCGTAACCGACTTGGCTTGCACCAGTGAACGGATTGGGCAGTGCGATCTGCACCACCGGGCTAATTTCGCCTTTAGGATATGCGAATGCCAGGTACTCCGCCATGGGTGAAGTCATACTCATCTCACTGCCGCCACCCTTGATCCAATCCAGGCTGCCACCATTCATGCCACTCATCATGTCTTTCGAACTGGCGCGCGCCACGGTGGCAAAGCTCGCCGGGGTTTTGATAATGCTCTCACGTAACTTTTTCGCGGTGTCTTGTGCTTCCTGCATGCCTTTCGCCGTCTTGGCAGAGGCCGCGATAAAGATCCAGCTGGCCTTGACCTCTTTCGTCATCCAGCGTTGCACATAGGCATCGGTATACGGAGAGACGGGGACCGTCTTGATAACACCGGCGCCGATCTGCCGCATGCGCGCCATCTCCGCGAAGCGATCATAGAAGCCGCCCTCACCTTTGCGTAGCACGTAGTCAACAAACGCGCGTGTGAACGTCTCGTCATCGATCTTCGCGTTTGCCGGGGCGCCCATCTGCTGCATGAAGCCCTTCATTTGCTCAGCAAAGATCTGATCGGCGGTCTGTAACTGCTTGATGGCCTCTTTTGTTTTCGCGGCATCCGCCATCGTCTTCGCTTTTTGCTGGGCCATTTCATGCATCTGCGCTACCTGAGATTGCGCGAGATCTTTCGCGAGGGAGCGCAGCGTCCAGGAATGCAGGCTGACATGCATTTCTTTGGCGGCCTGGTCGGTGATGAGGCGCTGTACGATACGGTCGAATGCTCCGTTCCGTGCGCCCAAGGCGGAATTGACGTCATACGAAGACGTCCCGGGCTCTTGCTTAGCATAGAATTCATCGTCGAGCTCGCCGGCGGTAATTTTCGTGCCATTGACTGACGCGATGACGACGTTGGCGCCAGGTTGGGTACTACGTGATGATTTTGACTGGTTCTTACCCCCAAACATCCCGGGTACCATGACGACCGCGCTTACCACGAAGACCGCGATCAGCGCCCAAAGAATAATAGTGGCGGTTTGTTTCGACGCCATAGTGCGGCGCATCCCCATTAAAGAGAACGACATAGCTTAATGATCCTCCAACGAGTCAGTAGCAAATAATCCAAAGTGTGAACAGTGTAGCCATTATACCCAACGTGCTTTGTTCCGAAAAGCCGCCGGGCAGGAGAAGACTCCAATGTGGCTGCGCAGAGTGCATGGTCGTTAGCCCTTGACCTCATCGCGGGCATTCTGGGCAATCTGCTGAATCTGTGTAACGTGCTGGGAAAGATTACCCACCGCGCCATTGAGATTGTCCAGGATATTGCGCGCGTATTCGAGAGCGCCCTGGCGAATCGCTTCGCCTTCCTGACGCGCCATCTCAACGATGCGCTGGCCTTCCGTCTGGGCTTGCCGGGTGATTTCATGGTTGGACACCAGAATGCGCGATTCGTCCTGCGCTTTGCGAATAGTCAACTCCGCTTGTTCTGCGGCTTCGGTGACCATGCGGTCGGCCTGTTCCCGCGCCTCGGCCAAGATGCGGTCTTTTTCCCGCGTGATCTGGTCGGCACGCTGAATCTGTTGCGGCAACGACGCGCGGATCTGATGCGTATAGTCAAGGACATCGTCAACGTCGAGGAAAAAGGCCTTACGGAAAGGTCGCGTCCCGCGGACAAAGGGCAAGGGCCGATGCTCGACCAGTTCTTCCAACTCTTCCAGTAACTTATTTACATCCATTAGGGCACCTCAATGATTCCTCTGTGGGCAGCCTCGCGGCGACGACGCAGAAGAAGAATATTTCATGGCCACACGACCGGATTTAGAAACTGTCTAAAAAGTCTCTGGCCAATCTCGCTTGATCTTTTTCCACCTGCCAGTGGCGGATTTCCTTGCATGTATGTCCTCATACACCGGCAGAAATTCGCCACTGGCAGGCGGAAAAATCTCGGCGCGATCTCTGGCCAGATACTTTTCAGACAATTTCTTAGCTTTCCCGAAAATGCGCCAGCACGCGCGCGGCCACGGCAGCGGGCACATAGGGTGTGATGTCGCCGCCGTAACGGGCGACCTCTTTAATCAGACTGGAACTAACAAACGACCATTGCGGGCTGGCCGGTAACAACAACGTTTCGATACCGGACAACTGGCGATTCGTCTGCGCCATCTGCAACTCGTGATCGAGTTCCGACGCGTTACGAATGCCGCGAATAATGACGGTAGCCCCCACGGTACGCGCGGCGTCAACCACCAGCCCCTGAAACGCGCGCACCTCGACTTGCGGCCACGCCTGACAGGTGGCGCGCAACAACGTCAGACGTTCCTCTTCGGAGAAAATCGGGCGTTTCTCAGAATTAATCGCCACGGCCACCACCAACGACTCCACCAGCGGCACGACGCGGCTGATGAGATCGAGATGGCCATATGTCACGGGGTCGAATGAACCGGCAAAGAGCGCTCGCATTACGTTATCCTATACTTGCATGTAATATTATAAGGTTTCGGGAGAACCTGTAAAGGGTGAATGGATGAATCGCTCTGTCTGACAGGAAAAGTCCTGACCTCGCTGAGTAATTCAAGGCATAACTTACCTACCGAGACAGCTAAATGCCTCCGTCCGGCGTCGGCAAGTCATGCGCAGACTTGCGCGTTCGCAACTGTTCGGCCATATGCAATTTTCGCCGTTCCTGGCGGCTGGATTCGGGTGAAAGCGCGATCGCCTGCTGATACGCGGCAATGGCCTCATCGAACCGGCCGGATTCCAGATAGGCATCCGCCAAGGCGGCATGCGCCGCGGCATGTTCGGGGCGTTGGCGTATCAGGCGCTGATAACGCGCGATATCGGCATCACGCATGCGTTTACGAAAAAGCACTTCCGAAATCGAGACCGAACGCGGCGTGAGAATCCAGAGGAGGTTCACGAGCAGCAGGTAGCCGATGATGAGAAAGGGATTCTTCTGCGCAAGCCCTACGCCGATGATCAGGACATGGGCCATCGTGCTGCCGAACGCAATCGTCCCGCGCATTTTTTGTTCGACGCGCCACGCGAGCAGTATGCGCAGGAGCGGGTAGAGCGCCGCGAGGCTCCCTATAATCATCAGCAGAACGACCAGCACTATCTTCCTCCATGCCAGCGCCATGCGTTGGCGTGTACCATCCCTTGACACAAACGAGGGGTTGCGCTAATCTCGTGCCAGCATCTCACATTAGCACGTCCCATGGCGCCGCGCCAGGGACAGGATGCGCCACCCACACGCCAATTGCCGACCCGCACGCGACACGGGCGGCGCAGATACTTCACCATGCCATCTTTTCGGCATGTGTTCATCGAGTGCCTGCAGTGGAGAAATGGTTTTCGACTGCAGAAAAGGAGAGACTACGATGAGTTGTGCCGTTGAAGCACTCGTCGAGCGCCAAATGCTCCTCCTCGGCGAGAATACCTATGGCATCGCCCAGCGCCTGCATGAGGAATATCTGGACGCAATGGCAGAGTTCAATGCGCGCGGCGAGGCCGAAGAAGCGGCGCGGCGCGCGCTGGCTGAACGCCAGGTCACACATGCTGCAAACGCGGCGGAGATCGCCGCCCTCACGCTGCCCCTCACCACGGAGAACGCCACCGTGGCCTTTCTACAGCATCAAATTACGCAACTGACGGTGCAGGCGGCATTGTTAGCGGATGACATGCCGGAACTGCCGGCACAGTGTACCATATTACAGCAGGCGCTTGCCGCCACGCCGGAAGACATACCCACCCACCTGACCGCCTACTCCCGCCTGGCGGAAGAGATCGCGACCGTCTTGCTGACGCGACGCGCCACCGCCCCGCTGCCGGATGAACTCGCCAACGCCCTTGCGCTATTGCGCGGCGAGATTGCTGCCCCGTTGCTGGCCGGTGACGCATGTGCGGCGCTGCGCGAGGATTTAGCGGCGCAACTCGCGACGTTGGAACAACTCTGTCAACGGCAACCAGCCGTCGCCGGGCAAGGGCTAGCCTTGCTGCGTCAACGACTACGGCGGGAATTGCACGTACGGGCCGAGCAGCAGGCGGCGCGCGAAGCGTCGGCGAAAGCCCAGCGTCTGCTGACGACCGAGATGCTGGCTAAACTACAGGTACTGTCGCAGCAGAATACCTTGCCCGAAGTCACCGCCCGCGCCACGGCGCTCCTTGGCCGCATGCAGGTGGCGCTCCAGTCCACACACACCGATGACCCTGCCCCGTTGCGCACGCTTGCCCAAGACGTCGATGCGCTGTTTCATGCCTGCGGTCAGGCGTTAGAAGAACAAGCGGCCGCCGCGTATTTGAGTGGACAAGTCACGGAAGTTTTGCTCTCGCTGGGGTACGCGGTCACACAGCTCCCCACCGATGCCGCGCCAGGGAAACATTTCGTCGCCGAGATGGGCAAGCAGATCGGCGTTGAATTTAAGGTCGATGGTACCGGACGCCTCGGCACGCATATGGTCGCCCTGTCGGAGGACGCCGTACAATCCGGCGAACAGGCGCAGGAACACGTCTGCGCGTTAGTCGATCAGGTTTTCACCGCGTTGCGCCAACGGCAGCTCCGTTTGCGCGAGCGTTACCGTAGTTCACTGGCGCCTGGAGAAGGGCTGCCGTTGCTCCAATTACCGGAGACAACAGAAAACGCGCCGGCGCGCGAGGCGACCCTCCCACTAACGATGAGGATGCACACTGATGACGATTGACGCCACGCCACGTTGGATGCGCGAGATTGCCCGCCTGTCCGCGTTCAAATCGCAACTATATCTTTACGGCAACATCAAAGATACCGTTCTCTTCCCGATGGGTGAAGAAGAGGTCCATTGGACCCTCGGGTCGGTACGAGAAGCGCTGTTTGAGCTCTTTCGCACCCAGATCGGCGGGTATGATCTGGTGGCAACCTATAACCTGCTCGACGGCATGGTCTTTGCCGATGCGCAGGACGCCAATCGGATGGAAATCTTGTTTGACGCGTTAGTCGGTGTCGGGGAAAAAGCGGACCAGTCACGCACGAAAGGCCGTGTCCCGCAACCGCTGAAATCTCCTGACCCCCTGGATCAGGCGTTACAACAGATCCGCTTGTGCCTCATGAACCGCACCAACCCGTGCGTCTTCATTATCGAGCACGCCTCGCAACTGCTCGCGTCCCCGGTCAATCTGCCGCCTGCCGAACGGATGGGGTTTCTGCGCTTATTGAAAGCCTCCGGCGAAAGCCAGATTGTCTCCGTCGCGGGCGATGAGGGCGGGCCACGACGCCCCGTGCAGAACATGCTGCTGCTCTTATGCGATAAGCTCACCGATCTCCCCGCATGGTTGTATCTCAACAACCCGTTTGCCGGCAGTATCGAGGTCGAACAGCCGAAAGTGCACGAACGCCGCCATTTCTTCGACCTCTTCCTGGCCCCACCCCCACCCACCGAGGAAGAGCCCACTCCGTCTGGTTTTGACGCCGATGACCTGGCAGACCTGACCGAGGGGATGTCGGTACGTGATCTATGCGGTATCCGCGCACTCGCGCGGCGGAGTTCCCCCGAGGACCGGCCGCACGAAAAGACGCTCGTCGATACCTTCAAATACGGTGGCAAAGAGAGCGAGTGGGATGCCCTGGACTGGGGACGCTTAACCAATGCCGAGGATGTGCTGGCGGAACGCGTCATCGGGCAACCGGCGGCGGTGGCGGCGGTGGCCGACGTGCTGCGCCGCGCCCGACTGCACCTCTCGGGCGCGCAACACTCCGGTCGCACTAAGCCGCGCGGCGTGCTCTTTTTCGCCGGTCCCACCGGCGTCGGAAAAACGGAACTGGGCAAGGCCATCGCCGAATTAATCTTCGGTACCGATGACGCCTGCGTGCGCTTTGACATGAGCGAATATAGCCAGGCGCACGCCGACCAACGGCTGTTGGGCGCACCGCCGGGGTACATTGGCTACGAAGAGGGCGGACAGCTCACGAACCGTATGAAGTCCGATCCCTTTTGCGTGCTGCTGTTCGATGAAATCGAGAAAGCGCACCCCAGCGTGCTGGACAAATTCCTGCAGATCTTGGAAGACGGCCGCATGACGGACGGACGCGGCGAGACGGTGTACTTCTCGGAAAGTATCATCATCTTCACCAGTAATATCGGCATCTACCAGCTTGATCCGGAGACTGGGCGTCCGCGCGTCGATCCCTTCACCGGCCTGCCGTTGTTGCATGTCGATCCGACGGTGGATGTGCAGTACCAGACCGTGAA
>DASXVL010000494.1:0-4029 GCA_036504255.1 Armatimonadota bacterium
AAACCCGGGGGCGCGCCAGCGGTTCTCAACAGAGAAGGAGTTATTTATCCTGCGAGGCAGCGCCGGTGATCGCGGCCTGGGCGGCGGCGAGACGGGCGACCGGCAGGCGCTTCGGCGAGCAGCTCACGTAGGTGAGGCCGAGTTCATGGCAGAACTTCACGGAGGCGGGATCGCCACCATGCTCACCGCAGATGCCGAGCTTGATGTTCGGGCGGACCGCCTTCGCATCGTCGACGCAGATCTTCATCAAGCGGCCCACACCGATGGTGTCGATGGATTCGGTCGGGTCGATCTTGATGATCTTCTTGTCCAGGTAGACGGGCAGGAACTTGGCGGCGTCATCTCGGGAGAGGCCGTAGGTCATCTGCGTCAGGTCGTTGGTGCCGAAGCTGAAGAATTCGGCTTCTTCGGCAATGGCGCCGGCGGTGAGCGCCGCGCGCGGGATCTCGATCATGGTGCCGAACTTGTAATCGACTTCCACGCCTTCGGCGGCCATGGTGTTCTTCGCGACTTCCTCAAGCTGCGCCTTGACGTGCGTCAACTCGGTGATAATCCCGACGAGCGGAATCATGATCTCCGGATGGACATTGATGCCACCCTTCTTCACTTCGCACGCGGCGCCGATGATGGCCGCGACCTGCATCTTCACGATGCCGGGGAAGTAGATGGAGAGGCGGACGCCGCGGAGACCGAGCATCGGGTTGGCTTCGTGCAGATCCTGCACTTTGGCCAGCATGCGCTTCTTCGCCTGATATTCGGCGCCAGTGTCGCCGGCGCATTCCATCTTGGTGACCTCAACGAGCAATTCGGTGAGGCTGGGCAGGAATTCGTGCAGCGGCGGGTCGATCAAGCGCACGGTGACCGGCAAGCCTTCGTTGCCCTTGGCCATGGCTTTGAAGATGCCGATGAAGTCTTCGCGCTGCATGGGGAGCAGTTTCGCGAGGGCAGCGTCGCGGGCCTCTTCGTCTTCGGCCAGAATCATGTTCTGCACCAGCGGAACGCGATCTTCACCGAGGAACATGTGCTCGGTGCGGCAAAGGCCGATGCCTTCCGCGCCAAACTCAAGTGCCTGAGCAGCCTGCTCCGGGGTGTCCGCATTGGCGCGCACGCCCAGTTTGCGGAACTCGTCGACCATGGCCATGAAGGTGCCGAAGTCGCCGGTGACGCGGGCGGGCTCGGTGCCGAGGGCCACGTCGTAGACTTCGCCCAGGGTGCCGTCGATGGAGATGACGTCGCCTTCTTTCAGGATCTGGCCGTTGATGTCCACGGTGCGGTCGGCTTCGTTAATGCGCACGGCGCCACAGCCGCAGATCGTCGGGATGCCATACTGGCGGGCGATGAGCGCGGCGTGGGAGGTGCGACCGCCGAGTTGGGTGAGCACGCCCTTGGAGGCGAGCATGCCGCCGAGGTCATCCGGGTTAGTCTCTTTGCGGACGAGGATGACCGGCTTGCCGGCTGCCGTCATTTCGATGGCGACGTCGGAGTTCAGCGCGATGTGCCCCACTGCGCCACCAGGGCCGGCATTGAGGCCCTTGGCGATGGGGGAGGCTTTTTCGGGATTGATGAGGCGCGGGTGCAGCAACTGCTCGAGCGCTTCGGCCGGGACGCGGGCGACGGCCTGCTCTTTGGTGATGAGGCCTTCGGCGACCTGGTCAACCGCGATCTTCACCGCGGCGACGCCGGTGCGCTTGCCGGAACGGCACTGCAGGATGAAGAGTTTACCCTTTTCGATGGTGAACTCGATGTCCTGCATATCTTTGTAGTGGTTCTCAAGGCGCGTGGCGATGTCGATGAACTGCTGGTAGATGGCGGGGTTCTGCTGCGCCAACTGGCTCACCGGCTGCGGGGTGCGCACACCGGCCACCACGTCTTCGCCCTGGGCATTCATCAGGTATTCGCCGTAGATGTTGTTGGCGCCGGTGGCCGCGTCGCGGGTGAAGGCTACGCCGGTACCGGAATCGTCGCCCATGTTGCCGAAGACCATCATCTGCACGTTAACGGCGGTGCCGATGTCATGGGAAATTTTTTCGCGGTTGCGATAGAGAATCGCGCGCTCATTGTTCCAGCTTTTGAAGACCGCCGTGACGGCGAGTTTCAACTGTTCCAGCGGATCGGTCGGGAAGTCGGAGCCGGTGATCTCTTTGAAGTACGCTTTGTACTGCTCGCAGAGTTTCTTCAGGCCGTCGGCATCGACGTCGGTGTCCTGGGTGGCGCCGAGTTCGGCTTTCATGTGGTCGAAGATGTGCTCGAATTCATGCTTTTTCAGTTTCGGATAATCCCCGGAGAGCACGATGTCGGAGAACATCATCAGGAAGCGGCGGAAGGAGTCATAGGCGAAGCGCGCATTGCCGTCGGTCTTGGCGATGACGCCCTTGATGGTCTCTTCGTTCAACCCGAGGTTCAATACGGTGTCCATCATGCCCGGCATGGAGAATCTGGCGCCGGAACGGACGGAAACCAGCAATGGGTTCTTCGAATCGCCTAAGCCCTTGCCAGCTTGCTCTTCAACAACCTTCAGCGCGGCCGCGACTTCTTCCCACAGACCGGCGGGCATTTGCTGCCCATTCTTGTAGTATTCGTTACAAGTCTCGGTCGTGATGGTGAAACCAAACGGCACGGGCAGGCCGATGTTGCTCATCTCCGCCAGGTTAGCCCCTTTACCACCCAGCAGGTCGTTCCACTCTTTTTTACCTTCGTTGAACAGGTAGACGTGTTTATTAGCCACGAATTCTCCTCCGTATTGAAAATAAGCCGAACCGTGAGGGATCGGCGGGTTACACACAGCGAAATACCTTCCGGATGTAAGGGGTTGCCTGACAGCCAGAAGGTCGCCTAGATAATCTTCGCGCTCTCCTGCCGATTTTCCTTCCCCGCCTGTGAAAATTTACGCAATGGATGTCCAGGTATACAAACGCACTGCTCCTGCCGCGTGCAAAAACGCCTATTCAGACGCATTGTGTCATGTCGTGAAGCCTGTCTCGTGGCGTGAGCAAGCATCTAGCATCTAGCGTCTAGCGTCTAGCGTCTAGCGTCTAGCGTCTGGGAATCCCGCGTGCCATCGTCCCCTATACGCTATACGCTGACATATGCAACAAGGCAGAGTGCATGACAACACACAATCCGTATCAGGAATCCTGCCGCCACAAGCCAACGGCCACGAATGTCATGCCCCGCTCACAGCGTTAGATACTGTGCGAGCTTTTCCATCGTCTTCGGGCCGATGCGCGGGATGTCGAGTAGTTGCGTCAGTTCAGTGAATTTGCCGTGTTGGGCGCGGTAGTCGAGGATAGTTTGCGCGGTCACCGGACCAATGCCCGGTACCTGTTGTAATTGCTCCAGCGTCGCGCTGTTCAGCGCGATTTTTTCCTTCGGCGGCTCTTTGCGTTCACGCACGGTGGGTGTCGCTGACTGCGCGCCGCTCGGGGCGGAGGCCCGCGTCGCGGAAGCACTCACGGTAGTGGACGACGGATGGGTGGCAGCGGTTTCCACCAGCGGCGGCGGGCCCTGTTGCGCGCGCGTCTGCTGCGACTCGGCTTTCGTCGGGAGGTAGATCTTCTCGCCATCTTCCACTTTGGCCGCTAAATTGAGCGCATCGGGGTCGCCATCCTCACGCGCGCCCCCAGCTTGCTGCACGGCGTCGTTAATACGCGCGCCCGGTTGGCAGCGATAGACGCCCGGCTTTTTTACTGCACCCGTCACGTGGACATAGTACAGCACTGGTGTCGTGGACGAGTTGGGCGGGGTCACCGTGCCAAGCGCCGGTGGCGGCGCATAGAACGGCGTTTGCGCAGTGCGGTCTCTTTCCCGTGTGCGCGCAGAGATGCTGATGACCAGCACTGCGCCGGCAATCGCCAGCAGCAGTACCACGACGGCAAACTGTTCTTTCCGCGAAAAGTACCAACGCATGATTCGACACCGACAAGAGGGGATGATGCGTATTGTACTGCTTACGTTCAGACTTGGCTAGGGGCCACTCTGCCCTTCGACAAATGCGACGGACGTTGTGCGCGCGTACGTCACATTTCGTGT
>DASXVL010000495.1:0-3777 GCA_036504255.1 Armatimonadota bacterium
CGCGCCCGTGCCCCGTTCCACCTCTGGGAAGCGCTGGAAGAAAGCGCGCATTTACTGCAACGCTTTGGCGGGCACCGCGTCGCCGCCGGCTTCGAGGTGTTGGAGGAGAATATCCCCGCCTTGCGCGCGGCGCTGTGCGCCATTGCCGACCGCACGCTGACCGATGATGACCTGCGCCCCTCGCTGTCCATTGAAAGCTGGCTCGATCTTTCCGAAATCACCACCATGTTCGCGCATGAAGTGGAGGCGCTGGCCCCCTTTGGCATGGGGAATCCGACGCCGGTCTTTGCCGCCTCTGACGTCGCGGTGCAATCCTGTATCCGGCGCGGACAGGAGGGCAATCACTTGAGCCTGACGCTGCGCTCCGGTCCCGGCGGACGCCCCGTCTCCGCCATCTGGTTTCGCCACGGCGAATGCGGCGAGCGCATCCACGTCGGTGACCGCATCGATATCGCATTCACCGTCGGCCTGAACACCTGGCAAGGCATCACCACGGCACAATTAGTCGTCAAAGATATTCAAGCATAACACAGACCCCCGGCACGCCGGGCGAGGACAAACCGATGCTCATTCCCATTCCCGCTATTGACCTGTTAGGCGGCCACTGCGTGCGCTTGTCGCAGGGTGATTACGCGCAGCAAACCGTCTACGGCGACGACCCGGTAGCCATGGCGCTCCGCTGGCAGCACGCCGGGGGACAGCGCCTGCACGTGGTGGACCTGGACGGCGCGAAAGAAGGCTCACCGCGCAACCATGACGTCATCGCCGCCATCGCCATGACGCTGGACATCCCGGTGCAAGTCGGCGGCGGCATCCGCGACGTGGAGACGGTGGAAAAACTGCTCACGCTGGGCGTGAACCGCTGCATCCTCGGCACGCGCGCCGCGCAGGACCGGCCCTGGGCGGAGGAGATGTTCCGCCGCTTCGGCGACCGCCTCATCCTGGGCATTGATGCAAAAGATGGCCTGGTGGCGGTGAAGGGGTGGGTGGAGACGACCAATCTGACGGCGGTTGAGCTGGCCAATGCCTTGAAACCGTTCGGCGCGGCGCGTATTATTTATACTGATATTTCGCGCGACGGCATGCTTACCGGCCCCAACGTGGCGGCCACGGCGCGCCTGGCCGAGGAGACCGGCATGGCGGTCATCGCCTCCGGCGGCATGTCCACGCTGGATGACCTGCACCGGCTGGCGGAGCACCCCGGTATCGAAGGCGCGATCATCGGGCGCGCGCTCTACACCGGCGCGATCGACCTGGCGGAGGCGGTGCGCCTCTACCCCGGACGAGGATAAACGATGGCCTTGATCGGCACGGATATTGAGCAGATTTCACGTGTGGCGCTAATCATCGCGCGGACACCGCGTTTTATGACGAAATTTTTCACAGCGGGGGAGCGCGCGTATTGCGACGCGAAAGCGCACCCCGCCCAGCACTACACCGCGCGTTTTTGCGCCAAAGAAGCCTTTGCCAAAGCGCTGGGCGTCGCGCTTTCCTGGCAGGACGTGGAAGTGGTACGCGGGGAAGAGGGTCCTCCGGCATTGCACACGCACGGCACGGCGGCGGCGCTGTTGGCCGGGCGTCCGGTGCGCCTCTCCCTGTCACACGCCGGGGACTACGCCATCGCCATGGTGCTCATCGAGGATCTCTGATGGGCCTGCTCATCCGCCGAGCCACGCTTGCCGATCTGCCTGCCGTACTGGCCATCTACAATCACGCCATCCGCACCAGCCCTTCCACCTTCGATATCGACGAGAAGACGCTACAGGAACGCGAGGCGTGGTTCGCCGCGCATGACGCGCGCCACCCTATCCTGGTCGCCGAGGACGCCGGCGGGATCGTCGGCTGGGGCACCCTCTCGCCGATGAGCACACGCGCGGGCTGGTCGCGCACGGTGGAAGATTCGCTCTATGTGCGCGCCGACGCCATAGGTCGCGGTATCGGCACAGCCTTGCTGCGCGCCTTGTTAGACGAAGGGCGCCGCATCGGGCACCATGTGGTGATCGCGCAAATTACTGCGGGAAACGCGGCGAGCGTCGCGCTGCACCGGCGCTGTGGTTTTGTGGATGTGGGCGTGGCCCACGAAGTCGGCTGGAAATTCGGCCGCTGGTATGATTTGATTATTATGGAATGTCTGTTGTCGACCGAAGAAAGGGAACTACGATGAAGATCGTCTCCGCTGAGCAGATGCGCGCGTTGGACCGCCTGTGTATTGAGGAATTGGGCATCCCCAGCCTGGTGCTGATGGCGCGCGCCGGGGAAGCGGTGGCCGAGACGGCCTTCGAGCTGCTCTACGAGCAACCCGGCCCGGTCGTGGTGCTCTGCGGTAAGGGCAATAACGGCGGCGACGGAATGGCGGCTGCACGTCTACTCGACGAAGCGGGGCACGACGTGCACGTCATCCTCCCCTTCTCCGAGGAATCACTCTCGCCGGACGCGCTGGCGGTCTATCGGCAAGTGAAAGCCGACGGCATCCTCATCGAGCCGCAGGTGAGCGATGAGGAGCTTCGGTCGGCAGCGCTGGTCATCGACGCGCTGCTTGGCACCGGGGTGACCGGACCGGTCACCGGCGTGATGGGAAGCCTTATCTCCCGCACCAATGCGCGGCGCGGCGGCAAGGGCGTGCTCGCCGTCGATCTGCCTTCCGGTGTCGAGACCGACACGGGGAAAATCCTCGGCCCGACCATCTTCGCCGAAGTGACGGTGACCCTGGCGTTGCCCAAGCCCTGCCTGGTGCTCTATCCCGGCGCGCAACAAGCTGGGCGCTGGACGGTGGCGGACATCGGCATACCCGCGGAGGCGATAGAGATGTCGCCCTGCGTGGCGGAAGTCA
This sequence comes from Armatimonadota bacterium, assembly GCA_036504255.1. Lineage (GTDB taxonomy): Bacteria > Armatimonadota > Hebobacteria > CAIYQO01 > CAIYQO01 > DASXVL01. The sequence continues at coordinate 2,831 of DASXVL010000495.1, forward strand.
CCGAGCGCGCGCAGGCGGTTTCCTGGATGCCTCGCCGTTCGCCGACGGCGCATAAGCATTCCGTGGGCTGGGCGCTCATTGTCGCAGGCTCGTTCGGCATGACCGGCGCGGCCGCCATGGCGGCGACCTCGGCGTATCGCAGCGGGGTGGGCCTGGTACGGCTGGCGTTGCCCGCGTCGTTGGTGCCGGCGCTGAACGCTGTGCTCACCGAAGTGGTCTTCCGCCCGGTACCGGAAACGCGCGCGGGCACGCTCAGTTTCCAGGCGGTGAAGCCGCTGATCGCCGAAGCATCCGCAATGCAGGCGGCGCTCATCGGCCCCGGCCTGTCGCACAACGCGGCCACACAAAACGCCATCCGCCGCTTTGTCGCGCAGTGGCCCGGCCCGCTGGTGGTGGACGCCGACGCGCTCACGGCCATGGTCGGCGCGGACGAACTCTGGGGACAGCGCAACGCACCGACCATTATTACCCCGCATCCGGGCGAAATGTCGTACCTGCTGAGCAAGACGGTACCGGAGCTGGAGGAAGATCGTATTGCCACCGCCAAGGAAGCGGCGAAGCGCTTCAACGCGATCGTCGTCTTCAAAGGCACGCCCACCGTGATCGCCGCGCCGGATGGCGAGACCTTCGTGAATCCCACCGGCAACGCCGGGCTGGCCGTCGCCGGCACCGGGGATTGCCTGGCCGGCTCCATCGTCGCGCTGCTCGCGCAGGGGCTGCCGGCGTTGCACGCGGCGGCGCTGGCGACCTACGCCGGCGGGCTCGCCGCCGAAATGCTAAGCGATTCCATCGGCATCATGGGCATGACCGCGCTCGACCTGATCGACGGCCTGCCCTACGCGCTAAAAGAGCTGGCGCGCTAACCCCCCGTCAATGTCGCGATTTTCCCGCGTGGCCCCTCCGTACTCGTGGAACACTTTTCTTAAGTGTGGTACACCACCGTACGG
>DASXVL010000496.1:0-3566 GCA_036504255.1 Armatimonadota bacterium
TCATTCCACTTGGCAAAGTGCTCCTTCACCGCGGGGTAGCTGGGCAACTCGGTGATATTCGGACGTGGGTAGAAGAAGGGCACGAAGCAGACGTTGATGCCCTCAGCCTTCAAGGACGCGAAAATGGCTTTCCAATCGACGCCCAACTCACCGGCGAAGGTAGAAACTAACGGCCGGCCCTGGTACTGATAATAGTTTGGGTGCGTGACGTAGGCCTTGAGGATTTCCGGGATGTAGACCAACTGCAGCGTGGCCAGGTCGAGCGAGAAGATGAATTTAAAATCGGTGCCCATCTCTTTCGCCGCCTGGAAGAGCATCTGCGTGCGCCGCACATAATGCGGCTCATTCTGCCACGCGCCTTCGTTGAGGGCAAAGCCGTCGATGCCCGCCGCCTGCGCTTCGCGAATCTCGCGTTTGTAGCCCTCCACGCTCTCGCCATAGCTGGCAAAACAGACCATGTAGTGGGCAAAGACGGGGTGTTTGGGCGTTTTCGCCGTCTGCGCCGAGCAGGATAGCGCGAAGCACATGACCAGCGACGCTACCAGGAACGTGGAGACGAGTGTCACTATCGGAATCTCTCTCATTAGACCGGTTCTCCTTTGTATGATGTGAGAATACTGAGTATCGATTACAGCTGCGGATCGAAGGATTCGACGCGAACTTGCGTAAAGGTCATCTCGGCGCCGCCGGCGCTCACGCCAGCCTGCCCATAGGTATACCGCGGATCATGGTAGACCTTCGTATCCGGTCCCCAATCAGAGAGCACGGTCAGCAGTTTATCGTCGACAAAGGCGACCAGGTAGGCGCCCGCGTTATCCAGGCGAATAGTGCGGGGCGTCTTGGCCGGAAGGGCCAGCTTTCCACTCTCCAACACCGTCTCGACGCCGTCAAAGACGCGGAGGACACGCCATTCCGTCGCGTGGTTCCACGTGCCGATGGCGAGCAGGTAGTAGCTGTTCTTCTGCGCGCGGGTGATCACCCCGGCGTAGGTGTTGTCGTCGAGCGAGGGAGTCACCTGCGCGGATACGCGGTAATTCCCCATCTGCGCGCCCACGCCGACCAGGCTGGCGCCGGTGCCGTTGCGCTGGTCTCCGGCGCCTGTCCAGGTACCGGAGAGGGCAGACCAGTTGTCCAGCTTGATGCTGCGCAGGGGGTACGCGGACGTTGCCCCGATGGTCCAGAGGTTTTGCCGCGCGGGGTTATTGTGACAGGGCACCGGCGAGGTGGCACTGGCGATCACCTTGCCGTTCCGTTCGATGCGCGCCGATTGCACGCCCAGTTCCACCGGTTTGAGTAACGATTGTACTCCAGCAGGGACTTCTTGGCGATAGACCGTTTCCCCTGTTTGCAGGATGAGTGTCGCCGGCGCGGTCAAGAAGGCGAGCGCCTCTACGTCGTCGGTGGCGTCTGTCTTGATAGTACGTTTCGGATAACGTGTCGGGGCGGCCTTGACCGGCTGCGCGCGATGATAGACGAAAACAATATCCTTGGTAATACGCGGAGCCGTACCGGTTTTGAACCAGTCGGTATAATACTTGGTGACGGGCTGCCACGCCATAAAGTGGTTGACCGAAGGGGCAATGCCCGACTCGCCCCAGTCATTCCAAGTGATCACCTGCACCCAGCGATAACGGTCGCGATGGGTGATATTCCATTGCCAGATATCGCGGTAAACGGTACTGCCGTGGGCATTGATGTACCAGTTCGGTCCGGGGTTCATATAGAGGAAGGAATTTTCCCCCATCTGCATGAACGATTTTGGCCAATAATCCAAGGCGCGCTGGCGTAACCCCGTATCGGCGCCCGGACAGAAACTGCCGGTCCCGAAGGCGAAGGTCTGAAAACCGGTCTGTGGATCGTTCGCGTACGGCTGCTTGTACAGGGGCCAATCCAACCCATGGGTGGCCATGTAGGCAATGGGCATGCCACTTTGCGCAAACCAATCGACCATCGCCTTTTCCCCAATCACGGATTTACCATCCGGATGGCCGACTCCGTAGGGGATCACGCATGGTTTGTTGTCCAGGCGCAGCAATGCGGGAGAATTGCCGGCGATGTCCAGCCAGTGCTTGATCTTCTGCTGGCGTGACTGATTTTTGATATCGCCGCCATCCGGGTTATTCAAGGTCGCATAGTCGGGCGTCACGCCGATCTTGAAATTTCCGACAATTTCCGCCGCGCGCAGCAGGTGCTGCCAGCATGCGCGGTAACCCGGGCTATCCTCTAACTCGTCCACCAGAAAACCGTCGAGCCCATAGGATTTCGCCATATTAATCTCGTCCACGTACGCCTGCAACTCCGGGTCGGGGGCTGTGAGCGAAGAGGTATAGAGGATGGGGCGCGCGCGATGGTCGTCATAACGCGGATCGAACTGCGTGCCATACCAGTAGCCACTCTCGGGGTTGATGCCTCGTGGTGGAAAGCATGGCATGTAATGGGCAAAGACCATGCGCGGCGGCGCGGTCGGCGCCTGCGCCATGACATGACTGGCGTCCAGAAAGGCGATGAGCGCCATCGTTACGAGAAGCGCACTGCCGGCAAGTAGCTTTTTTAACATTTGCATACGGCCTCACTGATGTATTGCGGTGATTCTGGATATCCTCGGGGCGGGACATCCGACTAGCGCGTACAGGCCTGGGGCGGTCTGCACAACAGGCAACCGGTACTCGGTCATCTGTGGAACCGATTCCAAATTAACATAGTTTCCCTACCCCGTCAAGAGAATTCATCGCCTTTCTGTCGGCTGTTGACGGAGCCGGAAGTGGGTGCTACTATTTGGAACCGTTTCCAAATCGCTAACAATACAGGCTGCCCCACGCAACTCAATCAACAAAGGAGAGAGTACGTGAAATTCTCACTACGTGTACTATGGGGGATATGCAGTATCCTTGTGGTCATGCTACCGGGCGCCGCCGCCGTGCCCAGTGCGTTTACCGAGCTATCACTACCGGTGACGTCCGATGCCTGGATGGTCACATCGGAAAACGGCACGGCGCCCACTGTGTCGGTGGGAGAACTCGGGGCCGGTTTACGCCTGACCTTCCCGCGCCCGGCCAAGGACGATGTCATCACCTTGACGCTGAAGAAGCCGGTCGCCATGCCCGCCAACGCGCGCCGCGTGGGGCTCTGGTGCTATACCGCGGGCCGCTTCTGGGGGGGCGAGGGCAGTCCGATGGCCTTCCTCGTGCGCGATGCCACCGGCATCAACTACACCTATCAGGCGTATGGCAGCGCTCCGGTGGCCGGCACGTGGAACTACGTGGAATGTCCGCGTTTTCGTGCCGGAGAGCTGGGACGCATGGACGAGGTGCTCGTGCATGTGGAGGGCGGACTGCAGCACCACCTGCCCGTGGCTCCGCTGCAGTTTGTCGGTGTGTCGTTCTCGCTGGGCAGTGCCAACTGGATTCCCGCGAAGGAGACCATCGAGTTAGGCCGCGTCTGTGCTGACGGTGTCGTGCGCGAAAAGAGCTCGCTTTACTGGCAGTGCTCACTGGGCGATCGCTATCTGTTTGGCGAGATGCCCTTTGCGCAGCGCCCCTTCATTACCGCCGGTGATATCCTCACCG
>DASXVL010000497.1:0-6576 GCA_036504255.1 Armatimonadota bacterium
AGCAATAGAGCGGGCATGAGCAGCACGGATTGCCTTTTTTTTGCGAAAACTACCGCTAAAAGATGTGGGTAATACTATGGGCCCAAGCCCGGCTATCCCCGGCAGGACACCACAGCCTGAATATGTTTGCTACGAGTCGCATGAGTTAAGGAGAAGACGCATGGAACAATTGGTTGCACAGACGATGTGGGACGTCTACCCACGCTGGATAACGTGTTGGAAGCGGGCGGCGGCGGTGATCGGGCTCGCATTGTGCGCGAGCTTACCCCTGGTCAGCCATGCCGAAAATTTGGCGGCCAAAGGGAATATGGTCCTGAGTAACGTGTCACTCAACGACGGGAAGTCACTGGACTTGTTTCCGACCATCGGCAGCGCGCAATGGGAGAATAATCAGCCGTACAGTGACCCGGTCCCGTTGGAATGCTGGTTCCCCTTCACGAAGCCGGCCACCGTGTCGGCTATTGGTTTTACCACGCATTGGGACCCGATTCAGGATGGTGAAGTGCAGTCCTGGGACGGCGCGCACTGGGTGACGGTGTGCAAACTCCCGCTGCTTGACGGGAGTCTCCAGGGGAACAGCGTCCGGTTGCCGCAACCGGTGACCAGCTACGGCCTGCGTGTGCTCTTTACCAAGATCGGCAATGGCGACCACGATGTGTTGACGCTGACCGGGCTGAATATCGAAGGGACGCTGGCTGCGCCGGAGCGCCTGTACCAAACCACGGATTTGACGTTGTCCTGTGCGCAGCCGATGAATATTTTCGATTTGCCCGCGCCCGCCGCAGTCGCCATCGGCGTCGGCAATAGCCTGGGCAACTGCACGCGCTATCGCCTGCAGACTAGCTGGCGGACGCCCTACGGGGATGCCTGCGGGCAAGCGGATACGCAGGAACGCTTTACGCTGGGCAAAGGCGAGACCCGCCAATTCCCCGCGCGTTTTTCTACCAGGCAGCAGGGGCCGTATTGCGTCACCGTCTCCCTGTTCGATGATGAGCGGCAGGTGCTCCTTGCGGTACGCCGTCTCGTCGTCGGAATGCGCGATCCACACATCCTGGCACAGGGGACGGTCGCATCCTACGAGAAGCCGGGGCAGCGCATTATCCCCATCCGTGAGCGGCAACGGCAGTTGCAGTGCATCTGGGGCTCGGAAGTCTACCACTGCGTGAGTAGTTTGCAGCGCCGTCCGGGCGAAGGGTATTTCGCCACCATGGAAGCGGCCGGTGCGGATATCGTCAGCGCCACCATCAACTATTCCGATTTTGAGCCGTTGCCGGGCGTCTACAACTTCGCCTATTTCGATCGGCTGATCGAGACCGCGAAGGCACATCACCTGGGGTTGTCCTTGGGACTCTGGCGTTGGGAGTTTGGCGGCCCGTTACAGACATGGCTCAAAGGGGAAGTGATCGTGAACCGGCAGGGCGTGAACGCGGGCGGCTGGGATAACCTGTACAGTTGTTGGGGACCGGAATACCGCCGTCACATGTTCCGCGCCGTGGAAGTGCTGGTAAAGCGCTATAAGAATTCACCGACGGTGTGGATGTGGAACCCGCATCCCTATGGACAAGTCGACCATGACTATCATGGCATCGATGACTTCAGTACCTATGCGCGCGCCGCCTTCCCGAAATTCCTGGCGCGCCGTTACCAGCAGCTCAGCAAGCTGAATACCGCCTATCACGCGAGCTACACCGACTGGGCACAGGTACCGATGCCGGAGCCGCTCTGGCGACAAGCGCAGGCGCGGAAGGAATACGCCGCGATGGCGCGCGTGTTGGATACGCGTCCCGCCTGGCGCGACTACCTGGATTTTCTGCAGGTCGACGGCGTCATGGGGGTCCACATCGGCTTGAACGACCTGGTACATCGCCTGGACCCGCTGCGCGGCATTGAGGGCATCCACTGTTCGCTCGGTGTCGGCGCCGCCGATGACACGCTGAAAGCGCTGGCGCGCGAAGGCGCGTATTATGGCGAGACGGGGATGCAGGCGATTCATTACACCCGCACGCTGATCGCCAAGCAGCGGTATGGCTTACCCGGCCGCCATGAGGATAGTTCCACCTTATCTCCTTCACGCTTCCCGCTGGAGCAGGTGGACGCGCGCAGCCAGTGGGATATGTTCCAGAACTGTATTTACGGTACGGAACACTTCAATTTTGTCTTCCCGACCTGGGAGAAGAGCCGGTTTTTTGATACGGTGTTTGCCAACCCGCGCGCCAAAGCACTGGCCAAGGAAGCGGCAACGGCCTCGCTTATCTCGCGTCCCGTGGCGCATCTCCACTGCTTTACCACCGATAACCTGGAAGGCAACTATTCATTCAATGGCATCAGCGTGTATCGCTGGTGGATCATGAATGCCTTCAGTCGCGCCATGCTGCAACCCGGGGAATTTTTTGAACCGTTCTCCGCCGCTGGTCCACTGCGCGACCTCGACCGCATGAAGCTGGTCATCGACGACGGCACCCGTGTCATGACGCCGGAGGTGCTGGCGCGCCTCGTGCGTTTTGTGAAAAAAGGCGGCAAGCTGGTAATGACACCGGCCACCGGCGAGCGGGTGACCGGCGACGAAAGCTCGAACTATCCCTTGCTCACAGCGCTCGGCTATGGCGATACGCATGGCTTGCATGCGCTGAACTATGGGCGCGGGACCATTGCATTCAGCGCGGGCAACGGCGTCTTCCGCTCGCTGCGTGCGCTGCCGGTGCACGATTATGCGGCGTTAGTCCCGCCGCCAGGCGCTGCGGTCGTCGGTACCATCGCGGGCACGCCCGGGGCGGTCAGTTGGGCTTACGGCGCGGGGCGCGTACTCTTACTCGCCGGCTTGCCAGGGTCGATCTCGGCGGCGGACTATGAGGTGGCGGCGCAAGCCGACGACGCGGCGACGAAAAAGACCGCCGGCGCTATTTGGACAGACGCGGAGACGGAACTGGGGCAGGTGCTTCCCGCGCTGACTCACGACCTGGGCGAGTGGGCGCAGGTGCCCCCGACGTTTGATATTACGGGCACTTTTTCCGCCTGCGATAAGCAGGCCGGTGCGGTGCGGCTGATCTATCTGTACAACCGGGGCGAGGCGTGTGCGCCCACACTGCGTGTACAACTCGCACCGCGTACCTACACGATGGAACTGGCGTCCTTGACAGCGACCGTGCCGCTCAAACCGGTCACGGCCGCCGAATTGGCGCGCGGCATCGCACTGCCCGTGCTCGTTCCGGAACGCTTGTATGTGGTGCGGCTACGTCCCGCCAAAAACTGATCTGACGATCACCGTCGCCAAAATAGAATGGAGTTGTTCATGTTAGCACAGGAATGCGCCTATTTCCCCACGCTCATGCCCCGGGCAGACCAGTTGGCGTTTCAGGAGTGGGAATTCGGTCTTTTTTTACATTTCGGCATTCGCACATTTTACGAGGACCATGCCGATTGGGATGGCCAGCCGATGCCGCCGGAGGCGTTTAATCCCAGCGAACTGGATTGCAAACAGTGGGTGCGGCTTGCGAAAGAGGCGGGGGCCAAGTACCTGGTGCTCACCGCCAAGCACCACGACGGCTTTGTCCTCTGGCCGTCGCGTTATACGGACTACTCGGTCGCCTCCACGCCCTGGAAGCAGGGCCAGGGCGATGTCGTGCGGGAGTTTACCGACGCTTGTGCCGCGTATGAGATGAAAGTCGGACTCTACTATTCTCCCTTCGATGTGGACATGCCGAAATATGACGACCCGACGCAATACGATGACTATTTCATCAATCAGATCGGCGAACTGCTGACGAACTATGGTGAGGTCAACATCATCTGGTTGGATGGCGCGGGCTGTGTCGGGCATCAGTGGGACTGGCCGCGTATCTTTGCCGCGATTCGCCGCATGCAGCCCTCCGCATTGGTCTTCCACATCGGGGACGCGGATTTCCGCTGGGGGGGCAATGAGGGCGGCGTCGGCCCATATCCCAACTGGAATACCGCGGAGTATGAGGGCTACCCGGCGCGCTGGTTGCCGGCGGAATGTGACACGCTCATGCGCAAAAGCTGGTTCTACTCCAGTAAGGAAGAGCACACGGTGCGTGGGCTGGACGAACTGCTCGGCGTCTATTATTATTCGGTCGGGCGTGGCTGCAACCTGCTGTTGAATATCGGGCCCGATCAACGCGGTTTGTTGCCGGAGAAGGATAGCCAACGCTTGCTGCAACTGGGGGCGGAAATACGCCGTCGTTTCAGCCAGCCGCGCATGCAACTTGACGCGTTTACGCGCGAAGGCGACGTGTGGGAACACGTCCGCCCCGGCGGCCAGTGGCAGAACATGGAACACCCGCTGCTCATCGACCATGCGGTCTTGATGGAAGACCTCGCGCAGGGCGAGACGATACGCCGTTTTGCGATCGATGTCGTGCCCCCGTTCTGGAATGCGGGCTATGTCACCATCTACGAAGGACGCAATATCGGTCATAAGGCGATCTGCCGCTTCCCCCAGGTCGCCTTCGAGAAGATCCGCCTGCGCGTGCTGGAAGCGGATGGTCCGGTGCGCCTGCGCGCCTTCGACCTCTTTAACACGGTGGGAGAGCGAGAGTAATCCCCGTTGTATGCCGTACGCCCCTGTGAGGCCCCTCGCCCAATGCTGGGCGAGGGGCCTCTGCGTGGCAAAGCAACACACATGGTATAATCAGATATCATCACGGTACGAAGGAGACATTACCGATGACTTCGCGGGAACGTGTACAACAGGCGATTCATTTTCAGGGGCCGGATCGGATGCCCCATTATCTCCCCGATGGCGGGGAGAACGATCTGCTCTGGTTATGGCCGGGACGCCCGGACGATCAGCAGCCGTGGACGCCGCTGCCCGATGGCCGGCAGCGCCGGGTGGATGCCTGGGGCGTCACCTGGGAAACGCTGGGGGGTGGCAGTTTCGGCGAGGCGGTGGCCTGGCCATTGGCCGATATCACCCTGCAGGCGGACTATCGATTTCCTGACATGCACAACCCCGCCCATTTTACGGTGATACGGGATGCCATTGCCGCCAATGACGCGAGCGAGAACCCGAAGTATTGCCTCGGGGTGATGTCCTGCGGCTCGCTGAACGAAGGCACGCATAACGTGATGGGACTGGAAAACCTGTTCGCGGCGTACTATGAAAGCCCGGACGAACTGCACGCGTGGCTGGCGCGCCTGGCCGAGCAGCAACGCGAGTCCATCCGCATCCTCGCCGGCCTCGGCTGCAATGGGGTGATGGGCTATGATGATTGGGGGCTACAGGATCGGCTGATGGTGAGTCCGGAGATCATCGAGACGTTTTTCCTGCCGCATTACCGGGAGAACTGGGCGCTGGCGCACGCGCTGGGGATGGACGTGTGGTTGCACTCGTGTGGCTACATCATCGACCTGCTGCCACTGTTGCACGACGCGGGCTTAAACGTCATCCAACAAGATCAACAGGAGAATATGGGCTTGGAGGCATTGTCAACGCGCGTCGGCGGTCGCCTGGCCTTCTGGTGCCCGGTGGATGTGCAGAAGACGATGGTCGAGGGCAGTGTGGACGAGGTGCGTGCGTATGTCCGGCGCATGATCGCCACCCTGGGCGCGCACCAGGGCGGGCTGGTGAGCATGGCCTACAGCTCCCCCGAGGCGGTACAGCACACCCCCGAGAAGACGGCGGCAATGTGTGCGGCGTTTCGCGAAGAGGGCGTGTATGCGCCGGCGCGTTGAGCGCGTTCGCCTGTGAGCTCGCGTCCCATCGTTGTGCGGTCCGCGCCAAGTCGGGCATTTATCGTCAAAGGCGCTGGTGCTTTCTGCGGACTGCTATGCCACACCAGATCCCTCTTGCTGTGCGTCAAGGGGTAATTGCCGATAATCGAGAACGACACCCTGGGCGAGTAAGCTGGCACGCAGCTCGGACGGCTTGAGTGCACGCGGTCGCACCCCGTGTGTTTTCGCCAAGGCGACCGCTGTGCCGGCCGCCTGCCCGAGTTGCAGCATGGTGCGCGTGAGCCGGCAACTGGCGGCGGCGATGTGGGAGAAGCTCGCGCCGCGACACGCCACCAGCAGGTTCTGCCACCCGCGCGGCAGCAGGCAGCGGAAGGGTATGCCATACGGCTCGGACACTTCCTGGCACCCGGTACGCTGCACGCTGCCATGCAGATCGATGGCGTGGTCGGCAATGGCGATAATGTCCGCGTGGCGTTGTGCTGAGATACCGGCGAGCAAATCGTCTTCAATCAGCACATAGTCGCCGACGACACGCGGGCCTTCACGCACGCCAAGACGTGGAGCGAGCCAGGCGATGCCGTAGTTGGCAAAGTCGGGCCACGCCTGTTGCGTCCAGCGCCAATGCGCCCATACCCGGCGTACACATTCCTGATAGGCCTCCGCGACATCGGCATGACGGTACGCTGTCCCTTCCATGGTGGGCAACATATTGACATGCCAATCGCCGTTGGGAAATTCCGTGATGCTCGCGGCGGGGAAGTCCTTACGCCACCAGCAGGTCGTCGGAATCGCCACCGGCGGGGGCTGCCAGCACCGGCGCTCGCGCGTCACGCGGTAGATGAGCGTCACGCCGTTCGTTTCTTCGGAGGGGTTTGCCGGCGCATC
>DASXVL010000498.1:0-6153 GCA_036504255.1 Armatimonadota bacterium
GTCCTGTCACCTCTATTGAAACGTTTTCCTGCCGAATACCACACGATGTATCATCTTGTTGACGTGAAGCTGGCGCCTCCTTCTCGTGTTATTCGCATCATTCGCCTTGATGGTTAGCAGCAGGAAAAGCGTACGTGCAGACGAAGAAAATGAGAAAGATATCCACGAAGGAGTACCCCGCGTCATGACCCACCCGTTGCTTACCCCTGATGCGCGTATCCTGTTCCAGGGTGATAGTATCACCGATGCCGGCCGTAGCCGGGAGGACGACACCCAGCTTGGTAGCGGTTATCCGGCGCTCATTGCGGCGTGGCTTGCCGCGCAATGTCCGGCGCGCCGGTTGACAGTGCTTAATCGTGGCATCAGTGGCGATCGTATCTATGACCTGGAAGCGCGCTGGCAGGAAGACTGCCTGTCGCTGTGCCCGGATGTCTTGTCTATCCTCATTGGCATCAACGATACCTGGCGGAATTTTGACAGCAATACCCCCTCGCCGGTCTCCGAATTTGAAGCGTGCTATCGTCGCTTGCTTGACCAGGCGCGGGCGCAGACCGGGGCAACCCTGGTGCTACTGGAACCCTTCGTGCTGCCTACCTCGCCGGACCGCGTCACCTGGCGGTCCGACCTCGATGGGCGCATCGCTGCGGTGCGCCGCGTGGCGCGTGATTACCGGGCCATCTACATCCCCTTGGATGGCCTGTTTGCGGCGGCGTCGGCACAACGCGACCTCACCGTTTGGGCGGCGGACGGGGTGCATCCGACTCCGGCCGGTCACGCCCTCATCGCACAGGCCTGGATCAACACCATGACGGGGCACTGACGCGCGGGGCATCACCGCCCTGCGCTGGAAAGGGCAGCGACGAGACGGGTGACGGTCTCCTCGACCGTCAGGTTGGCCGTGTCGATGGTGACATCGGCGTACTGCGTATACAGGGGCGTGCGCTCCTCGTAAAGTGCTTGCAGTGTCTGCCCGCGGCGTTGCACGACGCCGCGTGTGGCGATATTGCGCAGGCGGTTCGCCAGGGCAGGGAAGGGAACGGAGAGGAAAACGGTCTGTCCCTGCGCGCGCAGATGCGCCATCGTCGCGGCACGATAGACCACGCTGCCACCCGTCGCGATGACGTGACCGTCGACGTTGAGATCGCCGATTATCTCGGCCTCAAGGTCGAGAAATTTTGCCAGGCCCATGGTATCGATGAGGCTTTGCAGATAGCTATCGGTACGGGTTTGCACAAGGAGGTCAGTGTCGAGGAACGGGCGCTTGAGCGCTTTGGCCAGCAGCACGCCCACGGTGCTTTTGCCCGCGCCGGGCATGCCCAGGAGTACGATATTGTGCACGGCTCCCTCCCGGTTCCGTTAGCAGCAGGCTGCTAGCCGAAGCGATAGCCGACGTTTCGCACGGTCTGGATCATGTTGCCAATACGCGTGCCCATCTTCGCGCGGAGACGGCGGATATGGACATCCACCGTGCGCGTGCCGCCAAAGTAATCGCTTTCCCAGACCTGGTCGAGCAACTCCGACCGCGTGAAGACACGGCGGCGGTGGGAGACGAAGAATTTGAGCAGTTCAAATTCCTTGTAAGTGAGATCGATGCGGCGGTTCTCCACCCAGACTTCGTAGGTGGCCATATTCATGCGCAAACCATCAAGCTGAAGCTGGTCACCGCCGGTCGCGCGGGCGCCCTGTGTTTTCCAGAGGGCAAAACGCAAGCGTGCTTCCAATTCGCTGGGGTTGGTGGGCAATGAAATGAAGTCGTGCAGTGAGGGGCCGAAGGAAATGCGTGACACTTCGTCGCTCCGTGCGAGCAGAATGATCGGCACATACTCCCAGATCGCTTGAATGGCGCCGGGGGAGCTGATGGCAGCTTGGGCTTCACGGGAGCCGATATCCAGTAACACCACCGCCGGTACCGGCACGCGGTTGATATATTGGTACGTTGTACGCGGAATCGCGTGGACACCGTACCCCAGACGACGCAGTTGCTCGAGCAGCGTCAATATGGGCTCCTGGCGTTCACGTTCCGTGACAATGACGAGATCAGTAGTTGGAGTCCCAGACCAGGCCACGAGTGATGTAACTCCTCACCGGTTGCTCCTCCCCAGGTTCCGGTGATACCTACGCTAGACCAGGCGAGGTATCTCGTAGTGCAGGCTACGAACGTGCAAATCGCGTAGGGTCTATTGTAACGATTTCCCTGCGAGAGGTCTAGAACCGGCTGTTAGCTTCCTGCCTATTACATTCAGTCTCGAACGATAATATTCCTTGCGCGTCTGCGATAATCCTTACATCGGGTGGCGGAAAGTGCGCATTGGCCGGGAATACACCGTATGACACCATCGGGGTGCAGCTTACGGCGCGGCGATCTCCGACGAGGTGGGCAGCTCAGCCACCACCGCAGGCGGCGGCGTCAGCACCCCTTCGTCTTCCAGCACGGTGCGCAGGGAGTGTAACGCGACTTCGATCTGGTCATCGCTCGGCTCGGCGGTGGTCAGGCGTTGCAGCAGCAAGCCTGGCGAGATGAGTATTTGCAAGAAGCGGGAGTGGCGATAGCGCCCGGAGAGGCGAATGAGTTCATAGGCAACCCCGGCGACGACCGGCAGCAGCAGCAGGCGCGAGCCCATGCGCAGCAGCAGGTTATCCGGCCAGCCGATGAGCGCGTGCACGAAGATACCGACGACGAAGACGAGGAAAATGAAGCTGGTGCCACAGCGCGGATGAATGCGGCTGTAGGGCTGTGCGGCCTCGACGGTCAGGGTCGCCCCGCCTTCATAGGCATTGACGACCTTATGCTCGGCGCCATGGTAGGAGAATATGCGGCGAATCTCCGCGCTGCGTCCAATGACGGCGATATACCCGATCAACATGAGCAAGCGCAGCAGCCCCTCAAGGATATTCGGGAAGATGGCCTGTGGGGTGGGGATCAGTTGCGCGAACCAGTTGGCGCTTTGCGTGCCTGAATGGTGGGCGCCCGGGAAAAAGTTTATCACAAACGTCGGCAAGAGCACGAAAAAGCCGATGGCAAAGGCGAACGAGAGCGCCATGGTGAAGAAGAGCTGCCAGAAGGAGGGCTTTTCTTGCACCTCACCCTCCATGGCGACATCGGCCGACCACATCAGGGTGGCATAGCCCAGGCGCATGGAGTCGAAGAGGGCGGGCGTACCGCGCAAGAAGGCCAGCCGCAGCCAGGGATAGCGCTGCGTCAGTCCATCCGCCACATCGTGGCGTACGGTGATATCCCCACCCTTGCGGCGACACGCGGTAGCGACCCGGTCTTTACCCCGGATCATCACACCTTCAATGACAGCTTGGCCGCCATAGGCCGAGCGTTGGCTCATCGCATTCCTCCTTGCGGGGTCCAGGTGAGGGAGGAGTGGACCGCATGGAACATGGGAGGGACAAAAAGTCCACGGCCCTCCGTGCACATCCAAAATTGTCTGGCACGGAGGGCCTATTCCCGGTGGCGAGGTGGTTATTTTACCTCGCGCTGGAACTTGGCATATTTTTGACGGAAGCGTTCAACGCGTCCGGCGGTGTCCATAATCTTCTGCTGCCCCGTATAGAAAGGATGGCAGGCAGCACAGATTTCCACGCGGATTTCTTTTTGCGCGGAACGAGTTTGAAAGGTGTTGCCGCAGGCGCACACCACGTTGGTATTGACGTAATTGGGATGGATGCCCGGTTTCATGGCAGTCTCCTATGAGATTCAACTAGCGAGCTAGTATAGCATGGTCGCTACGATCTGCCAAGACCTGCCGTGCACGGAAGATGGATGCGCACCACCACGGGATCTCCTTACGGGGAATCGCCGACGCGCAGCCCCGAAGCGCGCTTGACAGGCTATCAAGCAAATCAGTATGATTAATCATACTTTTCATACAACTGTGAGGCCATCATGGGTTCTGATTTTCCTTCCATCGAAGATTGTTTTTACGGTTCGGCCACCATCGGGGAGCGTGGGCAGATCGTTATCCCGGCGGATGCGCGTAAATCGCTGAATCTCCACTGTGGAGACAAGCTGCTAGTCTTTCGTCACCCGATGCATCCCAATATGTTGATACTCGCCAGTGTCGCCGATATGCAACTGATTCACCAACAGATGTCCCGCGCGGTGGAACAGATGAGCGAGCGACTGGCGAAAGAAGCACAGGACACAGAGAAAAATGAGCAATAAGGAGCGTTTTATGCGCACGGTATCCATGACCTTACTCGCCTTCGCGATTGTCGCCGTCGTGTTGTTGTCCGGATGTAAAGGAAAGCAGCCAGCAGTCGATACCGCCAAAACTACCGTCGAGAAGCCAACGGTACCCGTTTCGGTGGTGCAGGTGCAACGCCAGACGTTGGACGAGCGCGTTGAAGTGACCGGCACATTGCAACCCGCCAATGAAGTCACCGTCGGTCCCCATCTGGCCGGCCGGCTGGAGTGGGTGATCGGCAAGTCCGGTACACGCGTAAAGCGCGGGCAGGTGGTCGCACGCCTCGATGATGGTGATGCGTCGATTCAGCTGCGGGTGGCTCGTTCGTCCGTACGCACGGCCGAGGCGCGTCTCGCGCAGACGAAAGCCGCGTATCTGCAGCAGCAGGCCTCCACGAACTCGGGCATTCTGACTGCGGAAGCCGGGGTCGCGGCGGCACAGGCGCGCCTGCAGCAGTCGAAGACGAGCCGCGATGCCTTGGCCGCCACCACGAACGCGCAAATTCAGCAGGCGCAGCAAGCCCTGAACGCCGCGACGAGCCGCTATAGCATGACGAAAAATGGCTCGCGCAGCCAGGAAAAGATGATCGCCGATAATAACGCGCGTCTGGCCGAAGCCACGCTAAAGCTGGACAAACGCAACTATCAGCGCTACCAGGAGCTGTACACGCAGGGGGCCGTCGCGAAATCGACGTTGGACGCCGCGGAGACGAAGGTGCAGGTCTCGCAGGCGCAGTATGATTCCGCGATGCAGCAGAGTTCGCTGGTAAAAGAAGGCGCGCGCCAGGAAGATATCGATACCGCGAAGGCGGCGATGGAGCAGGCGCAGGCCAGTCTGGACGCCGCGAAAGCCGGGTTGCAGCAGGTGGAGGTCGCCAAAGACAACGTCGCCATCGCCGTGACCGGTGTGGCACAGGCGAAAGCCGCCTTGGCGTCCGCGCAGGCCGCGATGAATATCGACGTCATGCGCGATAAAGACGTGCTCGCCGCGCAGGCGGCGCTCCAGCAAGCTCAAGATGGCGTGGCCTCCGGTGAACAAGCGCTGGATTACACGCGCATCTACTCGCCGGTGGATGGCGTCATCGCGGAGCGCATGGCGGAAGTGGGCCAGAGTTTGGGCGCGAATGTCGGCGTCTTCCGCATTTCTACGGAAAATATGCTCTACTTCGAGGCGGAAGTTTCCGAGTTGGAGGCCACGCGCATGCGTGCCGGACAACCGGTGTACCTGACCGTCGACGCCATGCAGGGCAACCGTGCCAATATCTATCGCAGCGCGCAAGCGCAGGCGCTCGTCGGGACCATAGAACGTGTGGTGCCGGTAGTCGATGCGAAAACACGCAACTTCACCGTGCGCGTGGTCGTCGTCAATTCGCCCGCCTTATATCCCGGCATGTTCGCCCGCGGCCAGGTGATGGTTGCCAGGCATAACATGGCCACCGTGGTACCTAAGGATGCGGTCATTGACCAGCAGGGAGAGCAGGTCGTCTTTGTCGTGGTGAATGGCGCCGCGAAAAAGCGTGTGATGACGCTCGGCGCTACGGACGGCGCGTTTATCCAGGTGCTGTCCGGCGTGACACCCGGTGAGCAAGTCGTCTTGAGCGGGCAACAAGGGCTGATGGATGGTGACGCGGTCAGTATCAAAGCGTCATCGACCACCGCGCCGCCGCCGGCGTCCTGAAGTCCCCCGCCGTCTTGACAATGTGAATGAGTTGCCGGGTCGCCCCACACGCGCCGACCCGGCATGCGACATGAGAAATATAGGAACCGACTATGTGGTTAACACGTCTCGCCATCTCCCGCCCGGTGACCATTTTGATGCTGGTGCTGGTGCTCGTCATCCTCGGCATGCAGTCAGGTTTCCGCCTGCCGGTTGACCTGTACCCGGACGTTGAGTTCCCGGTACTGTCGATCAGCACCTCCTATCCGGGTACGGGCCCGGAGGAGATGGAAACGCTGATTAC
>DASXVL010000499.1:0-8111 GCA_036504255.1 Armatimonadota bacterium
TCTGGGACATCTGTCAGACGATAGTTCGGTCTTCTCGTAAGAAGAAAAGCGCATCCGGTGACCGCTTCAGGCAAGCGGTCACCGGATGTGTTTTCTACAGTGTGCTAGCAGCCCGCGGATGCAGTCGCTTGCTATTCCCTAAAAGTAGTGGTCGCGGTTCACGCCGTCGAACTGCTGCGTATGCAGGCAGCAGCACTTAAAAGCGCCGCCCGGAGCCGCAGGGGCAGGGATCATTTCGACCAAGCTTCTCGATCAGTTCCTTTTCTCCGTGCACGACGCGCACGCCGCGTTGGACCCGCGTCTCTGACGGATAACCACGCTTACGCTTGCGCATCGGCGTGAAAGCAGTCACCCTCACCTGAATTACTGAACGTCTGGCGCATGACGCACCCCCTTTCGCGCATGACTCGCCGATGAGATGAATCATACATAGAACCATATCGTCGCAAGAGGATGATTTGGTAAATGCCGACGAGATATTCGTCACGAAAAAATGCGCCGTCCGCCCTTTAGCAACATGCCCCCTCACCACGATAGAGTGCATGAGTGTGCCGCAGCAGACTGGCATACTCGGAAAGGAGGGTACGCCAATGTGGATGAAACCTGAGGGAGGTGCACGCCGTTAGGCGTCCACCTCCGCCGTGCTGCCGGAGGTGAACTTCGGCAGCACGGGCTACCATCCGATAACTCCTGTTGCCTTTACGACTCATCTCTCACGCAAAAATAATCATCGAAAACTGGTGACCGTTGCTGCAGCGCATGGGTATGCGATTGCCGATATTGGGCTCGCTGTTGATACCATTATCACTATTCGAGGAGTATCTTGATGAATGCTATTTTACGACCATGCGAGAATGCCGATCTCGAACGTCTGCATGAAATATCCCTGCTCGCATGGACTCCGATATTCGCATCCTTTCAGCAAATCCTGGGAGCCAGTCTCTTTGCCATCGTCTTCCCAGATTTCAGAGCGGAACAATGGCGGGGTATTGAGGCGGGGTGTCGCGGTGAGCACGGCGCGAGTGCCTGGGTCGCTGAACAGGATGGCGTAGTCGTGGGATTCATTTTGCTGAAGCTGCATGGAGATACGAAAATCGGTGAGATCAATTATAACGCAGTGCATCCGGAGTATCAGAATTCCGGTATCGGCACGATGATGTATGAATTTGCACTTACACAGCTGCGCGAGGGCGGCATGCGCGCGGCAAATGTGGGCACCGGCGGTGATGCCGCGCATGCGCCGGCAAGGCGGGCATATGAAAAAGTTGGATTCCAGCCTTTGCCGCTGGTGAATTACTACATGGAGTTATAGGCGACGTCTGTTATGCAACACGTAGCTTCGGAGTGTTGACAGTACGGACTCACAGCTCCTTGCCAATCCCTTTGCGTGCGGTGAGGCTCATTAAGCGCGAAGACCCATGCGTTGCGCTCAAGCTAGGGTCAAAGTCACCGTGTGGAGGTCCTGAACCGGGTGCTCCGGTTGCACGATGGAAAACAGTTGACGACCTTCGCGTCACCCGGCTACAATACTTGTGTGATTCTGAATATCTGCACAAACATGATGCACCATATCCACCATGCCCACCATACCGTGGGCCATGGCCGTATGGGTTGTGCGTAGCAGGTAGGAAGAGAACAACCCTTTTCGGCGTGGCCAGCTTTGGCCACGCTTTTTTTATTTGGTGATGCAGTTGGAGGTAAGATGACGAAGGGAACGGTGATACGCCCGGTGAAGGGCACGCGGGACTTTTATCCTGAGCTGATGGCGTTGCGCACCTGGCTGTATGGGCAGGTGCGCGCGGTGGCGGAGCGCTATGGCTATCAGGAGTATGATGCGCCAGTGTTGGAAACGCTGGAACTGTATGCGGCAAAAAGTGGCGAGGAACTGGTCAAGGAGCAGTCCTTCGCCTTTGTTGATCGCGGCGGCGATATGCTGGTGTTGCGCCCGGAGACTACCCCCAGCCTGGCGCGCATGGTGGCGCAACGGCAGCAGGCATTGTCAAAGCCGATTCGCTGGTGGACCTTCGGCCCGTGCTGGCGCTATGAGCAGCCGCAACAAGGGCGCACGCGGGAGTTTTATCAATGGAACCTCGATCTAATTGGGGCTGACTCGGTCTATGCCGACGTGGAAGTGCTGCAGATCATCACCGATCTCTTTCGTGCACTCGGCATCACCGGCGAGCAGGTCGCGATCCGTCTTAATCATCGCGGCATGATGAGCGCACAGTTACAGCGAATAGGCTTTATGCCGGAGCAGCTTGATGTGACCTATCGGCTCATCGACAAGCGTGAGAAGCTCACCCGAGCGGCATGGTTTGCCTATGGACAGGACCTGGGCATTGATGCACTACAACTTGCTGCAATAGAGGACTTATTGAGCAACCGCGAACTCTGGAAGACGTGCCCGGACCTGGTGAGCATCTTCGCGCTCAGCGAACAATTCGGCTTCCGCGAATACCTGAAATTCGATCCGACCATCATTCGCGGGCTGGGCTATTATACCGGCATGGTCTTTGAAGCCTGGGATCGTGCGCGCTCATTCCGCGCCATCCTCGGCGGTGGGCGGTATGGCAATCTGGTCGCCGATGTCGGCGGACAGCCGCTTGGCGGTATTGGTGTCGGCATGGGCGATGTGGTCCTCGGACTGCTGCTGGAACGCCTCAGCCTGCTCCCGTCATTTACTCCCGCGCCTGCCGAGGTGCTGGTCACCACCTTTTCACCGGAACTGCAACTGACCTCAACCCGACTCGCCGTGCAATTACGTCAGGCCGGCATCCGTACCGAAGTGTATCCCGACCCGGTGAAATTGAACCGGCAACCCAAATACGCCAACACGCTTGGCATTCGTTTCGTGGTGGTCTGCGGGCCGGAGGAGGCAGCGCGTGACGTCGTGACCGTACGCAATATGGTCTCCGGGGAGCAAGTCGTGGTGGCATGCGCTGACCTGGCTGCGTTTATTCATGAACGCCTCGCAGAGGTGGGCAGCATAATCAATGCTGGATAAGCGTCAATCCAATCCGCCGTGTTAGCAGGACAACAGCATCGGCGTGGTGACATGCTTCAAAGTGACGTGCCCCCTGGTGGAGATACTCACGAAGTACGGCAGACCAGTGAGTATGACGAAAAGTGCCGTACCGAGTTGTCGTCTATGGGGATAACCCTCTGATTGAGGTGACAGACTAAATTTGCAATTTTGCACCGTCGCCACAGGTAATATATAATGACTGCTGTAAAAGACCGTTCTGGGAGTGGAAGCACATGAAAAACACCTATGAAAGCCCTTTGAATAGCAGATACGCCAGCAGCGAGATGCAGGAACTGTTTTCTCCTGATATGAAGTTCAAAACCTGGAGAAAGCTCTGGATTGCCCTGGCGGAGGCGGAGAAGGAGCTGGGGTTACCTATCACCGAGGAACAGCTTGCTGAATTACGGACGATGCAGGACGAGATCAATTATGACGTGGCCGAGCAGAAGGAAAAGGAATGCCGGCACGACGTGATGGCGCATATCCATGCGTATGGGGCGCAATGCCCCACGGCGCGCGGTATTATCCACCTGGGGGCCACCTCGTGCTATGTGGGCGACAATACCGACATCATCGTCATGACGGAAGCCTTGAAGCTGCTACGCAAGAAGCTCATCGTCACCATGCGCAAGCTCGCAGATTTTGCGTTGCAGTATAAGGACATGCCGACGCTGGGCTTTACCCATTATCAACCCGCGCAACTCGTGACGGTGGGGAAGCGCGCGTGTCTCTGGCTCCAGGATCTCTTGCTCGACGTGGAAGATCTCGACTATCTTCTCGCCAACATGCGGCTTCTCGGTTCAAAAGGCACGACCGGAACCCAGGCCAGCTTTCTCAGCCTGTTTGATGGCGATCATGCGAAGGTGAAGAAACTGGAAAAACTGATCGCGGCGAAGATGGGGTACAAGGACGTGTTCCCCGTGTCGGGGCAGACCTATACGCGCAAATTGGACAGCAAGGTATTGAACGTCTTAAGCGGAATTGCCCAGAGTGCCTACAAGTTCAGCAACGACATTCGCTTGCTGCAAAGCATGAAGGAAATCGAGGAGCCTTTCGAGGCCAAGCAGATCGGCTCGTCCGCCATGGCATATAAGCGCAACCCCATGCGCTCGGAGCGCATCTCGTCGCTCGCCCGCTATGTCATCGTTGATGCGCTGAATCCGGCCATCACCGCGTCCACCCAGTGGTTTGAGCGCACGCTCGATGATTCGGCCAACAAGCGCATCAGTATTCCGGAAGCCTTCCTCTCGGTCGATGCGATTTTGAACCTGTACATGAACGTGACGGGCGGACTCGTGGTGTATCCGAAGGTCATCGCCAAGCACCTGGATGAGGAACTTCCGTTCATGGCCACGGAGAACATCATGATGGAGGCGGTCAAGCGCGGGGGCGACCGGCAAGAGTTGCACGAACGCATCCGCGTGCATTCGATGGAGGCCGGCAAGCAGGTGAAGGTCGAAGGGAAGCCCAATGACCTGATCGAGCGGATTGCCAACGATGCCATCTTTGGCCTGACCATGGATGATCTGCGCACGGTACTGGAGCCTAACCTCTATATCGGCCGCTCTCCGGAGCAGGTCGTGGAATTCATCGAGGAGTACATCGCGCCACTCTTCGGCAGTGGTGACGGTGATGCTGCCGAAGTTGAACTACGGGTGTAGGTTTTTCATCATGTTGCGCTTCTCGCAAGTAGCGGGGTATAATCGCACCATCTTTTGGAGGTAGCATGTTGACTCCGATCCGACAGACCAATAGCGCGTGCGCCGGGCGCATGATGATGCCTCGGGCTTGGTCTGTTGCCAGGTCGGAGGTTATGCGCGCATAACGCCCACACCCTCCCACTTACAAAGCAGACCAAGCCCAGAGCGATTTGATCGCCCTGGGCTTTTTCATTTGGTCACACGAAAGGAGTCTCGCATGAGCAACACGTATATCACCTCAACGATCCCGTATGTGAATGCCCAGCCGCATATCGGCTTTGCGCTGGAACTAGTGCAGGCGGACACGCTGGCCCGCTATGCCCGCCGCTGTGGAAGCCGGGTACGCTTCCAAACCGGTACGGATGAGAACGCCTGGAAAAACGTGGAAAGCGCACGTGCGCTGGGCTGTTCTCCGCAAGAGTTCGTCGCGCGCAACACGGAGGCGTTCCGCCAACTCGGGCACGCCCTCAATATCTCGGTCGATGCGTTCGTGCATACCACGGAAGCGCGGCACCGGCAGGCGGTGTGGACGTTCTGGCAACGCCTGCGCCCGGATGACCTGTATACGCAATCGTATACCGGCCGGTACTGTAGCGGCTGCGAGGATTTCCTCAACGAGCGCGATCTCGTCGATGGGTGCTGCCCCGACCACCTGACGCCCCCGGTTGCCGTGCAGGAAGAGAACTATTTCTTTCGCTTATCCGCCTATCAAGCGCAGATCGAAGAGCTGCTCACGTCCGGGCGACTGGCGATTACGCCGGAAAAACGGCGCGTGGAAGTGCTCAACTTCGTCCGGCAGGGCTTGCACGACATCAGCGTGTCGCGTAGCAGCGCCCGTGCGGAAGGCTGGGGCATCACCGTCCCCGGCGACGAGTCACAGACCATCTACGTGTGGATCGATGCGCTGGTGAATTACCTCACCGGGCTGGGGTTCGGCACGCACGATGGCTGGCAGGAGTTTTGGGGGCCGGAGAGCCGCATCGTCCACTGCCTGGGCAAGAACGTGTGGAAATTCCATGCCGTCTACTGGCCCGCCTTGCTGCTTTCCGCTGGATTGCCACTGCCCCACGAATTGATCGTTCACGGGTTTCTCACCGTGAACGGGCAAAAGATCGGCAAATCGTTGGGCAATGCCATTGATCCGCATGTGTGCATCGCCCGCTACGGGGCGGATGCCGTGCGCTACTACCTGCTGCGCTATATCTCCCCCTGGGATGATGGCGACTTCTCCGCAGAGCGACTGCATCTGGCGTACACCCAGGATTTGGCGAACAATCTGGGCAACCTGGTGAGCCGCCTGACCACCCTCTGCCAGCGTGGCAACTATCAACCCGAATTTGTCGCCGGCATTCCCGAGGCGCCCGACGGTTACCATGCGGCGCTGCGCGGCTATGCGTTTGACCGCGCGCTGGAAATCCTCTGGAATACGCTGGATGGCCTCAATCAGGAGATCGAACAGACTGAACCGTGGAAGGCACTCAAAATCGGCGATCTACCTACCCTCCACCACCAGCTTGCGCCGTGGCTGCAGCGACTGTCTGCGGTCGCCTACTGGCTGCAGCCGTTCCTCCCTGATACCAGCGAGCGCGTGCTGGCAGCGCTCACGGCACAACCGATTCGCGTCGGCGCACCGTTGTTTCCGCGCCTGGAAAGGGATTGATTGCGCCAAGCGGAAGCGCCACCCCTACCCTTCGCCAAGGACTTCAGGCCAGCCTAATGTCAACGGCACTGTCTGGAACAGGGCCATAGCCCGGCTATCCCAGGGCTGGACACAACAGCCTGGATGGGATAGCTTATGAGGCACATAACCGGGTATCTGTATTTAATGCGAGAATAAGCGAACATCAACGAGATTGCCCAATACGGGGAATCGTGGCCGGTTGGGGACGGGCACCGGCTTGCTCCCGGTACCGATCTTGCACAGCGTTCGTTGCCCGTCCCTGGTAGACGATAAGGCGATGTTCATCCCGGCATTGCCTAAAAAGACAATTTTCGCGAACCCGAGAGGAAGGCCATGCCGGACTGCGACGATATGAACGAAAGTACCGCACGCCATTGCTTCTTTCAGGTGGATGGCTACGCTCTCGTGCGCCTGTTATCCGCACATACTGAAGAATTCCAGCAACGAGTGACCGCACGATGTCTTCTGTAATTCGGCATCCATTGATCCGTCATAATGGTCGTGCCAGAATACAAACACTGTTATCAGACTGATCTATATACAGGTTTCAAGAAGGCGTTGTAAACGACGAGCATCACATCCGCATTCTTATTGACACCATCCGCTAGCTCAGCTATACTGCCTCCATCATGTTGATTGCCAATCTGGTTATCGCACATATTTCCCGTTATAACGCGTGGGCCATCACATAGGCCGTCGCGACCGGGATGTTTTTGTATGACCTTTTTACCCCTCCCGGTACTCGGGAGGGGTTTTTGTATTTTGGAGAATGCGATGGCTTCAATGAAATATGACCCGGCGTGGGTGCGCGACTACTACGATGCCTACGGTATGAAGGAGTGGGAGCGCTGGGAGCGTGGGCCGGCTATGCGTATTGCGTTCGCCGTGCATGCCCATTACCTGCGGCGGTACATCCAGCCGGGACAACGCATCCTCGAAATCGGCGCAGGCGCGGGGCGCTTTACGCAGGTGCTGGCGGAGATCGGCGCGCGTATCACGGTGGCGGATATTTCGCCGGGGCAACTGGCGCTGAATCGGCAGCAGGCCGAGGCGTTGGGCTTTGCCCATGCAGTGGAAGGGTGGGTGGAATGTGATGCCTGCGACTTGCATGCGCATTTCGCCGATCAACAATTCGATACGGTGGTGGCCTATGGCGGCTTGCTCAGCTACGTTTACGATCAGACTGGACCGGTGTTAACGGAATTTCAACGCGTGGTCAAACCGGGCGGCGACATCTTTTTGGAAGTGATGAGCCTATGGGGAGCGATTCATCACTTCCTGCCCGACATCACCATCATTCCGCCAGAGAAGAACCGGCGTATTGTTGCCACCGGTGACTTGCACCGCGAGATGGGCGTTTCTAACCACTACTGTCATATGTACCGTGCCGGTGAGTTCCGGCGGGTGCTGGAGGCTGCCGGGCTGGTGGTGGATGTGCTATCCGCCACCGAAGTGCTCTCGGCAAATTGGGACGAACAATTGCGTGACCTGCCCGAGGACGGCGATACCTGGCAGCACCTGCTGGAGCTGGAACTGGAAGCCTGCCGCGAGCCAGGGTGTGTGGACATGGGGACGCATATTATTGCGGTGTGTCGAAAAAGCATGTAGCGTGTCTGTACCTAGCCGAACAGAGTCATCATCTGTAGCGCGCGCCCGCCGTGGCGCGCCTGTGCCGCCTGCCGCTCCGTGACCGCGAGAGACTCTA
>DASXVL010000500.1:0-17980 GCA_036504255.1 Armatimonadota bacterium
CCTGCTCGCTTTTGTTGCCGACCACCACACCCACGGCATAGAACTGCCCGTGCTGCGGCGGTTGATCGTCCACCCGCTCCACCGTATCGGTAAAGGCGACACCCCAGGCCGTCCGGCCAACGATGATCGCCTCACCCATGGCGCCGATGATCGGCACAGGCTGCGTTGCCACCGGGGCAGGCGCAGGGGTGCCGAAGAGTCCTTCATGGCCCGCCAGCACCACGAACGCAAGAAAGAGGAAAATCATCCCGACGGCTACCGCCACTTGCGTCACCGACAATGAAGAAGGTGCGCCCCATGTCTCAGTGCGGGCTGTGGCGCCCACACCGGCGGGCTGTATGGGCGGCGGCGGCGTCCAGGGAGAAAAGGGCAAGGATGGCTGCTCGTCCGATTCGGTGTGCGGAGATTGGACACTGCCGCACAGCGGACAATACTTCACGCCTGACGGGATTTCCGCGCCGCACTGGCGGCAGTGCACCATGGCATGATCCTTTCTGCGATTGCAAACTACGTACATCCTGTAACGTAATGCTCTTCTTCACGCTCTACCCGCCACACCGCTATCCATACCACACCAGGCTACATACTTTACGACATCGGCGCACCACCGGTGGCCGTGGCTTCCGCGGGGGGCGGCGTCGGATGATGGTCAGCGTGTACCAGCGGATAATACCATTCGTCGTAGAGCACTTTCAGCGCCGATGCCACGGGGACGGCGATGATGCCCCCGAAAATACCGAAGAGCCCGCTGAGGACCATCAGCGCAAAGATGAGTGAGACGGGGTGTAGCTGTACCGCCTTGCGCATAATCAAAGGCACGAATACATGCCCTTCCAACTGCTGAATCAAGATAAAAACTATCAACACCACGAACCCGAGCCACGGGTTCAGCGCAAACCCGACCAGGCTGGGCAGCAACGCGGCTATGATCGGCCCGACGATCGGGATGATCTCCAGCACGGCGCCAAGCATGGCAAAAAAGACGATGAACGGCAGCGGGGTGGGAAAGATATAGTTAATGATCAGCAGTGCGACATAATCGAGGATGCCGATGATCAAGGCGAGCGCCAGTGTCCCGACAACCCACGCGCGAATGCGTTGGGCGATCGCCGCGGCAATGTGATCGATACTGCCCCACCAGGCGCTGGGGAACAAGCCACGGATGCCGTAAAGTAGCGGGCGCGGATTCAGCAGGGTATACACCACCGTGACGAAGATGAGAATCGTTGCCGCCGCCGCGCCGACCGCCGTGGCGAAAATGCTCCGTGCCGCCACCGCCCAGGAGCCGATGCCACTGAAGACCTGCGCGACAAACTGCTGGAGATTGAGCGCCTGCGCAAGCTGCGGGAAGCGATAGACGATCGTGCCGAGTTTCTGGCTCATGGCATCCCAGAATGCCGGCGCACCCTCCTGTAATTGCCGAAATTGTTCCAGCGCCGGAGGGATGAACAAAGAGATGATGCCCATGACCGCCACCAGCAGTAACAGCAGCAGATTGAATGTCGCCGCCCAGCGCGGCACGCCGCGCGCCACTTGCCAGTGCACCGGCACATCGAGGGCCAACGCAATGAGCCCGGCAATGATGAAAATTTGCAAGACCGACCAGACCAGCGAAGCGGTCAGAAAGAGCACCACGACAATGGCGATCAGCGCAATCACGAAGACCGCATAGCGTATACGCTGTGGCGCAAGTGCGAAGGCCATCTCTGCTCCCCTGCTCCCTGAACGCGTAGCCGCCGGCCACGGCGGTATCCTGATAATCCACGGTCAAGAGGTTACTTAATGTGCTTCGCGTGGTACAATACCGGGTAACAGATATTTACTTATGCCTGTCACTTCCCCGTTCCCGGCCGTACGGTACCGTAAATGCGCGGCACGGTCGAATCGAGTGACAACGGCCGAATATTTCCCCATAACTCTGGAGGATGCCATGCGTCAGTTGCCCTTGGTGCGGCTAGCCATTTTGCTAAGCCTCGCCATCATCGCCGTTCCCGCCATTTGGGCTGCACCGTCCCCCGCCGACAAGACGTATGTGGTGGCCAGTCAATTCGTCAAAATCGGCAACGATACACAAGCGATTGAGGAATTGCAAAAATTCCTCACCGCCTATCCGGATGATGTGCGCGTGCCCACCGCCGCCTTCTGGCTCGGCACGATCTACCAGCGGACGCAAAAATACGACAAAGCGCTGACCGCGTATGAGCAGGTCATCGCCAAGAGCACCGGCGAAGAGCAACTGGTCTTGCGCGCCGACACCCACTACCAGATGGCTGAGTGCTATCGCACGCAGAAAAATTACGAAAAATCCGCCCGAGCCTATAACAACTGCCTGCTCGCCAATGGGAAGATCACGCCGAGCAAACTCGACGCCGCAACGGCGGCAGAACAAGCCGATATCGCCATCAATGCGCAGTACTGGCTGGCGGAAAGCCATTTTCAACTCAAACGCTATGACGACGCAGTCCGCGAATATCGCCAAGTCCTCGATACGGCCCCGACCCATGCGTTAGCATCCTGGGCCTGCTACTCGATCGGCATGATCGAATTGAACCAGGGACATTTTTCCGAAGCCATCACCGCCATGGAGCGATTGGGGGCCGACTACAAAGACGCCCCCGTCATCGGCGAGACGACCTATGCCCTGGGCCTGGCGTACATTGGCCGGGCGCGCGCCGAGAAAGAGACCGATGTAAAGACGGCGAACTACCGCAAAGCGACAGAGGCGTTGACCGGCGTACTCGACCGTGAAAATCTCACCGTCGCCTCCAAGCAGCAAGCGGCGCTCGCGCTGGCTGGCGCCTACTTTGAACAGGGGGACTACGCGCACGCCGAAGCCGCCTTTACCCGTGCGCTGGCGGTCATCGAACCGCTGACCCGCCTCGCGACGGAAACGCACCTGCAGCGCGCGCACGCCCTCTATAACGCGAAGCGCTTTGATGACGCCACGAAAGAGTACTCCGAGGTCACCAAAAATAAAAAATATGCCGATCTCGTGTCCGAAGGCTATTTCTGGCTGGCGAACTCCGCCTATCAATTCGCCGCCACCAGCAAAGACCCGCAAAGCTTACGCGATGCCGCCGCCGCGCTGACCACTTTCCTCACCCCGCCGGGGGACAAGGACGCGAAGGCATCCCGCGCCGCCCTGCTCCTCGCCTATTGCTATGAGGATCTCACCAACGCGGGCGAGAAAGACGCACGTGACAAAGCAACGGCCGCCTTCACCCGCATTCTGAACGCCTGGCCCGGTTCCGACCAGGCCGTGCAAGCACGCGCCGGTATCGCCCGCCTGTCGCGTGATATGAAACCTGACGAACTCAAGGGATTGGGCAACAGCCTGCCGCAGGGCACGGCCTCCTGGGATATTGCCTTGCAACTGGCCTATCAGGAATTCACCGCAGGCCATTACGACGCAGCGCTCACCGCGACACACCAGGTGCTCGATGGCAAGCCGACCGGCGATACCGCCACCCAGGCCACCTTTCTCACCGCTGCCGCGCTGCACAAGCTCGGTCGCCTGAAGGAAGCCATCCCATATTATCAACAGATCACCGCCATGCCGGACAACCCCATGGCCCCGTATGCCCAGCGTGGTATCACGCAGGCCTATCTCGATGCGCGCAGCTTTACCGAGGCGAAGGACGCCGCCCTCGCGCTCATCAAGCTGCCCCCGCAGGGCAAGGACCCCGTTGAAATCGCCAATGAGCGTGGCGAACGCCAAATGTACCTGGCCTCTGCCTATATCGGCGCGCTACAATATCCGAATGCCGTGTCCGCATACCGCACCGTCGTTAACGATGCGCCATCCTCGCCTTTGGCGCCCGGCGCACTCATGAACATCGCCTGGATCGCCGAAACGCAGAAAGATCCCGATCTCGCCATCAGCACCTATCGCGAATTCATCGCCAAATACCCCGATGACAAACTCGTGCCCGAGGCGTTCTTCCAACTCGGCGTCAACCTGGTGCGCAAGAAAGACTATGCCAAGGCCATCGATGCCTTCAATAGCGTGCCTACCACCAGCAAATTTGCCGATCAGGCCGCCTACGCTACCGCCTGGGCCTATATGGACCAGGGCGACAAAGACAACGCGGGCAAGCAGTTTACCCTGGTCACCGAGAAGTTCAAAGGCAGTACGCTCGAAGCGGATTGCTGGTATCGGCTCGGACAGGCGAAGATGGAAGCGAAAGACTACCTCGAAGCCATGCGCTTCTACATGCGCGCCGCCGACCTGAGTAAAGATGACAACCTCACCGCGCTCATCACCTACCAGCTTGGCACCTGCGCGTTCCAGGCTGAGCAGTACCCCATGGCCGGCAATGCCTTCGGGAAGATCGGCGCCAATTATGCCACCAGCCCGTATGTCGCTGACGCGCTCTTCTGGAAGGCCGTCGCGCTGGAGCGCCAGGGCACCGCGCAGGCCGCCCTCTCGCGGGAAGCCTACGCGCTGTATGTGACGCGCTATCCCGGTGGAGAATTCGTGGCGGATGCCGCGGTCGGCGCCGGGCGTGTGGCCCTGGCCGCCAAGCAATACGCCAATGTGCGCAACGACATGCTGAAGGCCTTCGACGTCTGCACCAAAGTGGAAAAAGGCACCGATGGCAAACTCGCCGCCCGCGCCAAAAGCCTGGAAGGCGAAATCCAGTTCACCGTCGCGCAGAGCTATTACGACGAAAAGAACTACGCGCAGGCGCTACGCGAGTTCGCCGTCATGACCATGTATAAGTATGAACCTTGGTTCTCCCGTTCCTACCTGCAAATGGCCCGCAGTAGCGTGCAACTCGGCGATAAAGCCGGCGCGGTCTCCACCCTGCGCCAACTGAAACTCACCGCGCCGGACAGCGATGCCGCCAAACAAATCGACGCCGTGGCCAAGGAGCTGGGGCTGACGCTGTAGACGAAAAGCTCATCAAGTAGCTACACCGAGGGCGGGGATGTTAGCACATCCCCGCCCTCGGTGTAGACGAATTGTGCTGTCATGCACGCTGCCTTGTTGCATATGTCAGCGTCAGGCGTATAGCTGTAGCGGGTTGTCGTCCCTTATCTTGGTGCCCGTAGCGCGCGCCCGCTGTGGCGCGCCTGTCTTGCATGCGGACCCGTGCCCGCGAGAGCGCCTCAGCGGTCCTAATGTTGGTACCCTGCTCCCTCGTGCCGCACGGATACGGTGGCACGACAGGCGCGCCACAGCGGGCGCGCGCTACAAACGCTCAATCTGTGGCAGTTAGGTACAATGTGACAACCCACTACATATAGCGTATAGGGGACGATGGCACGCGGGATTCCCAGACGCTAGACGCCATACGCTAAACGCTTGCTCACACCACGAGACAGGCGTCACGACATCACACAATACGTATAGCTACTGCGATCACTGTCCTAACGCCAACCACGACTCCTTCGTCAGCTTTTGTACTTCCCTGGCAAACCAGCGCTCCGGATCACCAACCGATTTTTCTTGCATGGTCGCATGAAACATGTGTGCAACCACGCTGCCGATGGCATGGATCGCCTCGTGTCGATCCAAACCATCCTGCAGCAGTTCCTGCAGCTTAGCGGCCGACGGCGTGGCGTCACCCATGGCAATCTGGTTTTCGACCACGGCGTGAAACAAGGCATGGGCACGCAGATTCGGCAGGTGGATTCTCTTCTTCTTATGGTAGTGCTCAATCAGGAGAAACCGTTCCTCTTCATCCAGCGCCAACCACTCGTCCGCATCCGGCTCAACTAACGGATTGTATTTGCTCATGATCTACTCCCAGCGATAATATTATCCCAACACAAATTCCGAGCGTCCGACCGGACAGGCGTGCGTCACCGGGCCGGTCCCGTCGTCGGTCACCAGCGTGAAGCGCCGGTCGGTGTCAACCTCCACCCGGCAGGTGGCACTGTCGCGATGGCACCGCAGTGTGACGGTGGCCGGGCCGAAGGATAAATGCTTGACGCCGATATGCTCTTCATCGGGCAGTCGCCAATAGATGGTGTTGTGCAGCGCGTCGAGTCGCAGGCCGATGACGACTTCCATGAGCAGCGCGATGGGACCGAGCGCGGTCCAGCAGTAATCCGGTCCCGCCCAGTTCCCCGGCGTTGAGCGCTCGGCGCA
The DNA here is from genome assembly GCA_036504255.1 of Armatimonadota bacterium. Lineage (GTDB taxonomy): Bacteria > Armatimonadota > Hebobacteria > CAIYQO01 > CAIYQO01 > DASXVL01. The sequence goes on from DASXVL010000500.1 coordinate 6,098, forward strand.
GTAATTTTCCCACAGGTGGCCGGTACTCCGCAACACCTCGGTGAGGCGTTCCAGGTGGCGCAGCGCGGCTTCCACAGCCAAGTCGTGGCGGCCCGCGCGATCAAATCCCTTGATGGCGGCATAATTGGTCGGCGCCCAGGTGGAGCCGAGCCAGTATTGACCGTCCGGCTTGTACTGCGGCGAGTCAGCGGCCAGGCTGGGGAGCGGGTGATGCCGCCAAAAACTCCGCGGGTCTTTCAGGTGCCGCGCCAACGCCTCGACGCGCTCCGGCGGCACAATGCCCGCCCAGAGTGGCCAGAAGGCGGTGACGACTTTATTGGTGTTATGCCCGCCCTCCGGCAGCGAGGTGGAGTAGATCTGCATACTGTCGCTCCACAGGTGCGCGTTCAACGCCGCGCCGATAGCGGTCACTTCCGCTTCCCACGCCTGCGCCTCGTCGTCCAGCCCGAGGACGCGCGCGATGCGGCCGAGCATCTCCGCGTCGTGCGCCATCTGCGCCGTCAAGTCGGGGTAGCCATCGCCGAGGGACGGGGAATTGTCCAGCCCGTTCGCCAGGCCGGTGGTCCAGTAGGTGCCGTCTGGCAAGCGGCGGTTCGCCTGCAGCCAAATATGCATCTCCTTCAATGCCGGGTAGACCTGCGCGAGGCGCAACGCGTTGCCGGTCTGGCCGGCAATGGCCCATTCCGCCACCGACATGAGCGGTGGGTTGGGGCTAAAATCGGGCTCAAAACCGGTGGGAATCCCGTCGCGCACGTCGTGCTCGCGATGCAGGTAACCGCCGTCGAATTGGCGGGAATAGAGCACATCCAGCGTGGCGTATGCGGGCAGCGCGCGCCAGCCATAGGCGGTGCACATGGCGGTGAACGCGGAATCCCAGACGAATTGGTGGTATTCGAAATTTTGCGCCGCGGTGCCGATGTAGGCGTTGGGCATGCCGCTCTCCGGCCGCGGCTCACGCACTAACTGGTAGAGCATCTGCCACGCGAAGTCGTAACCCTCGCGCAGCCAGGCCAGATGGTCGGGGAGGATCGGTTCCGGCAGCAACGCCTGCGCTTCGGCGTAACTCGGCCACGCCAGATGGCGGAATTCCCGCTGTGGGGCGAGTCGGCCCAGGCTCTCGAAGACCGGCATGGTAATGTCCAGCACACCGGCGGCGCCTTCCACCGTAAGGGGGATGGTGGTGACGATCTCCAGGCTCGGCTCGACGCGCGTATCCACCGCGCCCGCCGTACGCAGCGGGGGCAGCGGCGCCAGCGGATTCGCCACCGGCACGTACAGGCGGTGATAGCCGCGTAACAGTTCCGCGGGCAGCGACGCGTCGCGTGCCCCGCGCGGTAGCACACTGCTGGAGAGCGAAATTTCTTGCGTCGGCGTCTCCGCAATGGACCAGGGCTCGGTGGAGGGGACCCCAGCCGGGAAGTCCGGGGTGGGCCGCACCAGCACCAATTGCCAGGTCACGCCCTCAGCTCGATACTGCGCGGGGAGGAAACGGCAAGAGAGCGCGGGGGCTGCGGCGTCGGCGACGCGCACGGCCATCTGCAAGCAGTCGGGGTGGCGTTCCCGCAACGCCTGCCGCACATGCTCGCGGTTGCGCGACGGGCAGTCGTGTTCTACGAACGGCGGCCAGCCGGAACGCGCACCCACCTCGACGAGGAGGCGCGCGTCGCCCGCCACGCAGGGTACGAGTATGGTGGCGCGTACTTCACGCTCGTACCAGCGCCAGAATAACAATTCATCAAGCACCAGCGCGTCGTTCACCCACATGCGCAACGGACGCGGCGAAACGATCTCCAGTACTGCCGTGCCGCCCTGCGGGAAGCGCAATGATCCGGCGTAATAGCGTCCCTCCGGCTCGAACGCCATCGCCGCCGGGGCTGCCTGCGGCTCGCTCAACCGGGGATCAGTCTTCTCCGTGCCGCCATGGCTCCAAAACACCATGGACGGTGCTGCTGCTATACTCGTCATCACTCACCTCGATAGATAGCTAATTACTACATCTTTTCGCGATCAACGATGGTTCTCCTACCACGGCGCAGCGTTAGCGCATTGGCTGGCGCACCACCGTCTTCCAGCGTTCCGGGGCGGCGCGGCGGATGTCGGAGAGGTAGATCTCGTGATGTTTCCCCTCGGGGCGGTACCCCGCCTGCGCGATGAAGTCGTGCACGCGGACCACGGTCGCCTCCTCCGTGGAGAACGGCCCGATGTGCAGCGTCTGCGCTGCCAGGCCTTCCGCGTAGGTCTCGAAGCGTAATGCGGGCAGCAGCGGCAGGTCCTTCTTCGCCGCCACTTGCGCCCGTGCCCGCGCCACCAGCTCTTCCGTCACATACGCTGGCTGCATAATCATCACCGTCCACGACCAGCGCTCCTTCGCCTGCAGGCTGAACGCACTGGGGTCGTCGCTCCACCACAACCCCTCCAACGGCATCACCCCATAATCGACCGCCTGCTCCGCCCGCACGAGGAATTTGAGCGCATACGACAACGCGAAGAGCGTCTCCACCGCCTGCTGAAACCGCTCCGACGTATTCGGGTCCCCCGTTCCATCCACCAGTAGAAACTGCCACGCCGGTACCGTCACCGCCGCCACCACTTTCGCCGACGGCGCATATAACGCCTTATACTGCGCTTTGAGATCGACTTTCTGCATGTTTGCCTCCTGGGGAAAGATAGCCGTTAACCTTGGTGGGAAGATCCTCTCCACGGGACGTGCTTCATGGGTAGCCGCCATGCGTAACTCTATAGGAGTTTGAACGACGAGAAAAACCGATGAATATCTGGGTCATCCCGATTCTTCTCATTGTAGATCGCCATAACCCTATAAAGTCGATTGTGCACAAGGATGATCCAGAGTCGGACTCGCACTTCACCCCCAGCAATCAACCCATCACTACCCTGGAAGCCATTGCACATGAATGCGTGCTCACTTATCAGATTACCCTTGGTCTCCGACACAAAATGATCTCTACTCCCAGCTAATATGGCCCCTGGCTTACATGCTTTAACCATACGCTCTGGATAATCGCTATAGGAGACTGCGTACCTATAGTCACCCATATCACTGCTAAATACGCGATTAGCGATACCCACAGTATCTGTTGGCTGAGTCGATGCGGTATACTCCGGTTTAGTCGGAAAACACACAGAAAAGCGCCCAGTGCTGTTGGTGTAATCTACCCATAACGCTGACGGAGTTGCTGCCGGCGGCAATGTGGGGCTGGGCTGGGGGTCGTGACTAGGGAAGAGGTAGCTCGTTATGATCGTGGTTATTGATAAGGTGATTGCCAACATCACCCCCCTGATCAATCGCTGTTTCCATGGATATGGCCGAACGGGGTCCACGGAGAATGTTTGCGCTTTATCAGCCAGGTCCACGGGTGGTCCGCCGGAAAGCGCCTGCTGACAGGTCGGACAATACCGAGCACCGTCCTCATAGAAATCGCCGCAGTGTGGACAAAACATGATCGTTCTCCTCTTGTGCCCTACACTAGCGGCATTGCCAGCAACTATTCGCCAACGTGTGGCTAAATCCTGTTGACAAGGTATACAACCGCCATGGCGTGGTATCTGCTGGCTTTTCTCATCACAAGACAACACCACTGCCGGGTGGTAGCTAATGCGTCGACCCACCGATGGTTCCTCTGCCGACAAAACGCTCTGGACACAAGCCGCAAAGCCTGTTATCGTACCAACTGACCCATCAGCGGCGCCGTGCGAGGGCGCGCACGCTTTGTTGTATAAGAAAGGACGCCACGTTGAACGTTGACAGCCAGGGAATTTCACCAGGAGGGTTTCGCGTGTCGCGCGCGGCGCGCGTGCGGTTTGCCTTCGATGACGCGCTTTTTTCCGTCCATGGCAACGCCAATCTGGTGACCTTTTACGCCGCGCGCCTCTTTGCGCAGCAGATGAACGACCAGTACGACCTCGCCGCCCACCCCGAGCGCGCGGCGAAAGCCGGGCAACTGAACGCCATGGAGCTCATCGACGAGATTCTGCGCTATGTGGTGGCCCAGTTCGTGCGCCAGCAGAACCCGCAGGCGCTGCAGCAGGCGCTGGCGGCGGTGGAGCGCGCGGTGGGACGCGAGGCAGTGGATGCCACGCTGCTCGCCTTCGCGGAACGCTATCCGGCGCAGGCCGTCTTTCACGGCGAGCAGAGCGCGCAGGCCTACCTGGACGGCGTGTCTGCAGAGATTCCTCATCGCCAGCTCGTGCTCGACGAACTGCTCATGCTCTGGGTGGCGAACATGAATCCCGCCTACGGCCCATACGCGGACTTGTTCGACGACGCGCCGTTAAAAACGGACCCGGCATACTTGCAGATCATCGCGGCGCTGCACGACTTTTTCGACGGGCAGCCGACCTTCGGCCCGGACGCGGAACAGCTCATCGATCTGCTGCGTAGCCCGGCCATCGCCGTGCCGCATTCGTTGACCGGGCAATTGGAATATCTGCTCTCGCGCTGGGGTTTTCTGCTGGAAGGCTATCTCTACCGCCTGCTCGGCAGCCTCGACCTCATCAAGGAAGAAGAGAAGGCCATCTTCCTCGGCCCCGGCCCGTCCATCGTGTACGATTTTCTCGGCCTCGGCGGCGAGCCGGAGCGTTTTAGCCAGGACCGTGACTGGATGCCCCGGCTGGTGCTCATGGCGAAGAACGCCTACGTGTGGATCGATCAGCTCTCCCGCCGCTACGGCCGCGCCATCACGCGCCTCGACCAGATTCCCGACGAGGAACTGGCCACGCTGGCGCGCCGCGGCTTCAGCGGGCTCTGGCTCATCGGCTTGTGGGAGCGCAGCGTCGCCTCGCAGCGCATCAAGCAATACTGCGGCAACAGCGACGCGGTGGCCTCCGCCTATTCCTTACTCGACTACCGTCCCGCCGACGACCTGGGTGGCGAAGCGGCGCTGCAGGATTTGAAGGACCGCGCTTGGCGCTATGGCATCCGCCTCGCCAGCGACATGGTGCCGAATCACATGGGCATCGACTCCAATTGGGTCATCGAGCACCCGGACTGGTTTGTCTCGCTCGACTACAGCCCCTTCCCGTCCTATACCTTCAACGGCGGCGACCTCTCCAATGATCCGCGCGTGGGCCTCTTCATCGAAGATCACTACTACAGCCGCGAGGACGCCGCGGTGGTCTTCAAACGCGTGGACCGCTGGACGGGCGACACGCGCTACATTTACCACGGCAACGACGGCACCAGCATGCCGTGGAACGATACCGCGCAGCTCAATTACCTGCTGCCGCAGGTGCGTGAGGCGGTCATTCAGACCATCCTGCACGTGGCGCGGCAATTCCCGGTCATCCGTTTCGACGCCGCCATGACGCTGGCGAAGAAGCACTACCAGCGCCTGTGGTTCCCCGAGCCGGGCACCGGCGGGGCCATACCCTCGCGCGCCGAGCACGGCATGACGCGCCCGCAGTTCAACGAAGTGTTCCCGGAGGAGTTCTGGCGCGAAGTGGTGGACCGCGTGGCGCAGGAAGTGCCCGATACGCTGCTGCTCGCGGAAGCCTTCTGGCTCATGGAGGGCTACTTCGTGCGCACGCTGGGCATGCACCGCGTTTACAACAGTGCCTTCATGAACATGATGCGCGACGAGGACAACGCGAAGTACCGCAGCGTCATCAAAAATACGCTGGAGTTCGATCCGGATATCATGAAGCGCTACGTGAACTTCATGAATAACCCGGACGAGCGCACTGCTATCGACCAGTTCGGTGAGGGCGATAAATATTTCGGCATTTGCATGATGATGTCCACGCTGCCCGGCCTGCCGATGTTCGGCCACGGGCAGATTGAAGGTTTTGCCGAGAAGTACGGCATGGAGTTCCGCCGCGCCTATTGGGACGAGCAGCCGAAGGGGCACCTGGTAGAGCGACACGAGCGCGAGATCGCCCCGCTGCTGCACCGCCGCCACATCTTCGCGGAGGCGGCGAATTTTCGCCTGTACGACTTCTTCACCCCGGAAGGCCACGTCAACGAGGATGTCTTCGCCTACTCCAACCGCGCGGGCGACGAACGCGGGCTGGTAATCTACCACAATAAATACGCCGATGCCCGTGGCTGGATTCGTACCTCTGTCGCCTCGCTGGAGAAATCTGCCGAGGGCGAACGCCACTTGCGGCAATGGAATCTCGGGGAGGGGTTGGGCCTGCACGCCGAGGACGGCCTGTACACCATCTTCCGCGACGCGGTGACCGGGCTGGAATATCTGCGCCCCAGCGGGCAGATATTTACCCAGGGCATCTACGTCGAGCTGCACGCCTATCAGTACCACGTCTTCCTCGATTTCCGCGAAGTGCACGAGAACGAGTGGGGCCACTACGGCCAACTGCTGGCGGAACTCGCCGGACGGGGCGTGCCAAGCATCGAAGCGGCGCGGCTGGCACTCACGTTGCGCCCGCTCCACACCCCCTTCCGCGCGCTGGTCAACGGCGAGACGTTCCGCGCGCTCTGGGAGGCGCGCGCCACGGCGGAGACATTGGCACCGCTGCTCGACGACGTGGACGCACGCAGCGTGACGCTGCTGCGCGCCGCAAAAGCTTTCACCGCCGGAGGTGGTGAAGAAGTCGCCATTGCCGCCGCCATGCGCGAGGCGCTGACGCAGGTGCTCGCCACGCTGGACGACGACGCGACCCCGGCGACGCGCGGCAGCTGGCTCGCCTGGGCGTTCACCCACGCACTGGGCGAAATCACCGGCGCGCCGGATAGCCCGGCGGAAAGCCGCCGTCTGTTCGACGCCTGGCAGCTCGACCGCCTCGTCGCCGACGCGCTGTGCGCCACGGAGGTGGCGGAGAGCGACATTGAGCATGCGCTACTCGTCATCCGCGTATTGATTAGCGAACAACAGTGGGACACGGTCGCCGCCACCGGCGCCCATCCCGCCGCACGCCTGCTCACCCGCTGGCTGCAAGACGGCGAGGTCAAGCGCCTGCTCGGCGTGAACAGCCATGAAGGCGTGGTCTGGTTCAACGAGCAAGGCTTTACCGAGTTCCTCAGCTGGATGGAAGAACTCGCCGACCGCAGCCTCGCCCACGAAACGGACGCCAAGGCGCGCGCGCAGCGCCGCGCCAGCTGCCAAACGGCGCTAGCGGAGTTGCGCAAAGCCGCCGCCGCCTCCGGCTTCCAGGTTGAGACGCTGCTCGCCCTGGTGAATACACCGGCGCGGCATAAGGGGACGAAGGCACGGGAGTAGTATCAGGTTGCGCTATGCGACACTGCCAGCAACTGGCGGCAACAGCCTCGTGCGATACAGGAGACGATGGCATGAATATAGTGGAGGAATTGGCGAAACTTCAGCAGCTGCGGGCGGAGGGCGCATTGACGGATGAAGAGTTTGCGCAAGCCAAGCGGAAATTGCTGCAGGATGATACATCCCATACGGTGCCCACCGCAGCGCAGACGATAAAGCTCTCCCTCAAAGATGGCCTTGATGAGATTGTCGATGAGGAGAGCACGCTGGGCGGTGCGGCGAATCGCTATGTCAGCTTTCAGTACACCTCGTTGATCGTCGGCGCCATTCTGTTTGTCGTGGTGGCGATCATTATGTTCACCGTCTTTTCCAATTTTAGTAATGGCATGCAGCATGGTGTCAACAATTTCCCAGGCGGGCCATTTGGCCATTGAAGGGGAGATCCTATGGTCACTGAAGTGGCTGGCGTCACGCCTACCGACGAAAGAGCACATGCAGACTTGTCGCTATCGCATGGACGACTGGAAAGGTCCGCTCGATAGCCTACCGGGACGCCAAGATACCCTCGAAGAGCTGGACTGGGTTACCGCACGCGTCAGGGAGTGGTTCGCGGATGAAGTGGCAGACGGGATGGAGGATCGCGCGGACATAGAAAAGGCGCTCTACTTCCTGCGGCACACCCAACACCATATCGGCGAATTCTCGACCACGGCGCGTCTGCTCCACCTCGACGGTCCCTCCTGGATTTACCTCAACAGAACACCCGCGATCCTGATCGACAAAGCTTAAGGTACCGCCAGGAGCATCAGCGAGCTCCGTCACATTTATCTTATCCGAATCGTGGATGGTCACATGCAAAATAAAACATACTATATAGTTGTGACGCTGTGTGTCTGTCTTTATCTATTGTTGTTTATACCGTTTTTTATGTTTCACGAGTTTTATACTCCATTTGATGCTTTAATTTTTCTCTTGCTCTCATCGGTCTATGGCTTGATCCAATGGTATGTTGCAACGATGGGAATGCGACTCTGGAATGATACGAGCACCAAACGAAATCGATTTCTTGCAAGTGCATATTTTGCGCTGGCATGTTTGATAATGATATTGCCTGATTTCTTATTCTGTTTCGATGTGTTGTTGTATAATCTACAATTATCGATGATCGCAGCAGGAATATTATCATTGCGTGTTTTTAAACCATCGACATAGTTGACGGTATTTTTACCAGACATCATTAGTCCTCACCGGAATTAGCTCATCTCGCGTTGTGAGCGTTTGCTCACGTGATATTGAACACTGCATGTTGCAACGTCGCACCTTCACCACTGCTCGTCTGTTACGTGCCCCCACAGGGTTCGCTCGTGCGGAAGTCGACCCGGCAGCAAGGCGGCCCTATCCCCAACGCGTGAACTCCGAGACATGTGTAACTGGGCTCCGCCGACAGGCCGAGATCACCTTGCCTGTCGGCGATAATGGCTTGGCGACTTCGGCCTCGGGTTGGCGGCCATGCGCCGCAGCCTGCTCTGGAATACTATCGGCGGCGGTCTCTTCTGAAGCGGGCGTGGCCCGATCCGTAACCTACCAGCGCCCAGTAGCACCCGGCCCGAGCAGGGTACCCACGCCATGTTTGGCATAGCTTGAAACGCCCGACGCTCTGGGACGGTGTTCCCCTTGGAGCGTCGGGCGTGTTTTCCGGCTTTTTCGTATTGATGGGCAAGAGGCATGTACCCAAGAAATAGCGCTCATCATGCTACCGACATGGATGGTAGCCGCGCTATTTACGTGCGCTTCGTGTAGTGCGAAGGGCTACAGCCGAAGAAGAGTTTGAAGGCTCGGCTGAAGTGGAATGGGCTGGAAAAACCTAGCTGGTCCGATAATTCCCGGATGCTGCCCAGCCCCATCTGCAGCACGCTGGCCGCTTGCCGCATCCGCAATTGCATAAAGTATTGCTTCGGCGGCATGCCGAATTCGGCGATGAAGGCCTGCCGCAACCAACGCGAACTGATGCCGCACGCGCGCGCGAGTTCTTCGATCGACAAGGGCGTCTCCCACGTCTGCTGCATCTGGTGAATCGCCTGATTGACGATCTTGCGTGAGGAGGTGAGTGCGATATGTTGCTGACTGACGACCAGCCAATGGTAGAGCAGCGCCGTAAAGAGTGCTGATGCCGCAACGTGCACCGCCGCATCCGGCAGGGCCAATTGTGCGTAGGCGCCGGTAATACTCAGGCGTTCCCAGGGCGTCGGTGTCACCGGTAACACCTGATACACGGGGACATTCATGCCGCGATCGCGCACGAACTCGTACCAATAGAAATGCCAGCGCTTGCCCGCCGTGCCATAGTGCCGCACGTGCGCAAGATCGGTGAAAAACACGGTGTCCGCCGTTAACTCGAACTGACCGGCGTCGGAGATCTCCACCCGCCCGTGGCCATCCAGCGTGCGTATCGCCACCAGCCCCGGGTCGTGCATGCGCATGCCACGCACCTGGTAGCTCGGGTCGCTATCCACATGCCAGATACAGCGCAAGGTCATCCCCTGACATCCGGCCTTCCCCTCACCGCTGGCAGATTCACTTTGCATGTGGTCTATCATAGCACACGTTCTTCCGAAAATGGTATCCAGCAGGGCAAATAATGCTATGGCCTCTCCAGCGGAACTTCCATAAAATGCAAGAAGTTACATCATACTCTTCAGTAGGAGCTCTATGCCATGCCTACCACCACACCCCAGCAGCACGACGGCGTGCAGGCCCTGTTACCGCGTGAGCTGATGACACCGTCGGCGCGCAAGCTCAGGGACATTTTTGCCATCACGCCCGGCGCGCCGATTCTCCAGCGCGAATTTGGCTACTACTGCCTGGATCGCTGGTATGCAGAGGGCTTGGATCGCGAGGCCAACCTGGCGGACGTCTTCGGCTACGACCCGCCCGGCGAGTTTGGCCTGGGCGGCATTGGCTGGTGCGAAGCGGCCTTCTGCCCGACGTTTGAGTCGATCATTTTGGAAGATCGCGGTGACCATGAAGTGGTGCAAGACTTTGCCGGGCGCGGCGTGCTCGTTTTTAAAGGACGGCGCAATGGCTTCATGCCGGAATACCTGGACCACCCGGTCAAGGACATGAAAAGCTGGGAAGAACAATGCTTGTGGCGCCTGCAACCAGATACGCCCGCGCGCTGGGATGAACTGGATGGGCGCGTCGCACAAGCCAAGGCGGCTGCCGCCGAAGGCAAGATCATCACGCAGGGCATCATCGGGGGCTACATGTATCTGCGCAGCCTGATCGGCCCGACGGAGGTGATGTATGCCATGTACGATATGCCGGAGGTCGTGCATGCCTGCATGCAGGCCTGGTTCACGCTGGCCGATGCCGTGATCGCGCGTCACCAGCAGCATGTCACCTTTGATATGCTCTTTTTCGCCGAAGATATCTGCTACAACCATGGTTTGCTCTGCTCGCCGGACGCCATGAAAGAATTCCTGCTGCCGTATTATCAACAGCTCATCACCAATATGCGCAGCCGGCAACTCGATCAGGCACGCCACCTGTATATTCAGGTGGATACGGATGGCAATGCGGTGCCGGCGATCCCGATCTATCAGGAAGCGATCGGCATGGATGTCATGTCTCCCTTTGAAGTCGCGTCTAATTGCGATGTGGTGGAGATCGGTCGCCAATACCCCAACCTGGTCATGACCGGGGGCATCGATAAGCGTGTATTGGCGGAAGGGAAGGATGCCATCGATCGTATGGTTGAGCGCATCATCCCCGCCATGCGCGCCCGCGGCGGGTATATTCCGACTTGTGACCATGGCGTGCCGGAGGAAGTCTCGTTGGAAAATTACCTGCACTATCGCAAACGCTGCCTTGAGCTCGGCGGATAACGCAGGGCGACGATAGTCATGGTGGACAGCGGTGTTCGTCCGCTGGACGGATAGGATGAGGAAGCGGGACGCTTAACCGCCCGACGCTCCGAGGAGGTATTTACCCCTTGGAGCGTCGGGCGTACTTTCCGGTTGCCGGGCGGCTAGATATGGAAGTCGATGATCGCGTTCACGCCGACACCACTCACCCGATCGAGGGATCTTCCTGGTTTTTTCGTGCTGATGGGCAAGAGACCCGTCCCCGAGATATTGCCGAGAACCACGTTCACCGCGGCCACGCCCTGCACGAGTTTGACATTGGCGGGCAACCCGACGACCTGCGCGGCGCCGATGTAGCCACCCTGGCCGACCGAGAAAATCGGCACGACCTTCGTCGCTCCCACCGCAGCCGCCTCACGCTGGCCCAGGGCGTTATCGATGAAACTGTTGATCTGTTTCCCAAACACGCTCACGGCCAGGATAATCCCACCGACTTTCAGAATACTACCCAGGCCGACGGCGTGCGCGGGGCGGACAAATGCGCCGCTCATCATGCCACCGACAAGGATAGACACAGAAAGTACGGCGACTAGTACTGCTTGTCGAATGCGCTTCATCTTGCTTCCCCCTTAGAACTTGAACAGCCGGTATTGCAGCAATGCAGATACTGCCACGCCTTGCACGCGCTTCAGCGAGGCGATGTTCGACGATGGGATGAAGACGTGGATGGTCGCCGTTTTCTGGAAGACCAGGTCCAACTGCAGCACGGCTCGCACGTTGTCGACACGATCACTCGGCCCGGTCACCTGCGCCGCGCCCACTTGCAGCCC
>DASXVL010000501.1:0-5761 GCA_036504255.1 Armatimonadota bacterium
GAGGAACCGCCGGTACCGGCGGCCTGCTGGCTCACCGTCACCGATTGATCCAGCTTATCTCCCCCGTGATCCAGGATGACCATGGCGGTCATAATCTTCGTGGTACTGGCCATGGGCAAGGGCAGATCGGGGTTGTACGACCAGAGCACCACGCCGGTTTGCCGGTCCATCACGATAGCGGCCTTGGCAGCGATCAATGGGGTGGTAGCCTCAGGTTCGACGGCCATGGCGGTCGTCAGGCAGAGACCAAGAATGAACAACAAAAATGCAAGGCGAGCCATGGACCGTATTGTACCGAAAGAGAGGGCAGTATGCCAAGCCTATTCCGCATCGACTTCGTCGTTGTCTGTGTCCGGCTGCCCATCGCCCCAACCGGCCGGCCGCCCGGTCACAGAGGAAGAGGGGGCAAAGATGACTTCACGCGGCTTGCTCCCCTGGCCGGGACCGACGTAGCCGCGCTCTTCAAAGAAGTCCATCAAGCGCGCCGCGCGCGTGTAGCCGATGCGGAATTTGCGTTGCAGCATGGAGGTGGACGCATATTTCGTCGCGCGGATATAATCCAGCGCTTTTTCCATGAATTCATCTTCCGGTTCTTCGGAGCCGCCCCCGCTGCCACCACCCTCTGTCCCGCTAATCGCTTCCTCTTCGATGGACATGATCTCATCGGTGAAGTTGGGTTTCCCTTGCTGCTTCACGTGTTCGACCACGCGGTTGATGTCCTTTTCGGAGACGTACGCCCCCTGGATGCGACTGGGTTTGCTCGCATCGACGGGAAGGTAGAGCATGTCACCCTGGCCGACGAGGCGCTCCGCGCCGTTCATATCCAAAATGGTACGCGAGTCCACCTGCGAGGCGACGGCAAAGGCGATGCGCGAGGGGATATTCGCCTTAATCGTGCCGGTGATGACGTTCACCGAGGGGCGCTGGGTGGCCACCACCAGGTGGATGCCCGTCGCCCGCGCAAGCTGCGCCAGCCGGCAGATGGAGGCTTCGAACTCCGCCGCCGCCTGCATCATGAGGTCGGCCAACTCGTCGATGATGATGACGATATAGGGGATCTCTTCCAGGAGTTCCAAGCGCGATTGCTCATTGAAGCCGATAATATTGCGCACGCCTTTTTCCGCGAACATCTCATAGCGCTGTTCCATCTCGCGAATGGCCCAGCGCAGCAGCCCGGCGGCATGTTTGGCATCGTAGGCGACGGGGGCGATGAGATGCGGGATCGATTGGAACAGGCTCAATTCTACGCGCTTCGGATCGACCATGAGGAATTTGACCTGCTGAGGGGTGGCGCGCATGAGAATGCTGCAGATGAGCGTGTTGATGCAGACGGATTTACCGGAGTTCGTCGCGCCGGCGATGAGCAGATGCGGCATGCGCGTGAGGTCGGCGCAGCGCGGGTGGCCGGTGATATCGCGGCCGAGCGCCACCGTGAGCGGTGATTTGCCTTTGGTGAACGGTTCCGAATCGACGATATCGCGCACGTCGACAATGACCGATTCCTTGTTCGGCACCTCGATGCCCACCACGCCTTTTCCCGGCACGGGCGCTTCCACGCGCACATCGAGCGCGGCGAGCGAGAGGGCGATGTTATCGGCCAGATTGGTAATGCGGTTGATGCGAATGCCCGGCGGCGGCACCAGTTCAAAGCGCGTGACACGCGGGCCGCGTTCGACAGCGACGACCTTCGCGTCGATGCCGAAGCTGCTGAGTGTCTGCTCCAACGCGGCGATTTTTTCGTTGGTATCGTCCTTTCGCTGCGTGTTCGCCTTCGGCGTGATGGTCAACAGCTCGGAGGGCGGCAAGGTGTACGGGCGATTGCTCGGATGTGATACTGCTTCATCGGAAAATTGTAACTGATCCGGGCGCGACTTGGACGGCACACCGGTCACCCGTGGCGCCGGTTCGCTCTCTTCTTCTTCGACCATGGGCATGACCGGCGTCGGGATGGGGGGTAAGGCGATGACGGCCGGTTCAGGCTCTTTACGCGCCTTGACTTTCACGGGCGGCTCGGGGGTGGGCAGCGCCACTGGCGGCGTGGGGAGCGGCGCATCGTCCTCGTCAAATCCCATGCCCATATCGACGGCAAAGCCGGTACGGTGGCCACGGCGCAACTCGGCCTCTTGCAGGGCGGCCACCTTGGCGGCCCGGTCAGCTTCACGGCGCACGCGTACCATGCGGGTGAGCGGACGCACGAGACCCACGTAACACCATTTGACCGGTAAGGCCAGTACCATCCAGAGCGGCATGTCGGTGAGTAGGGTGATGCCGCACAACACACCGAAGACGAGCGGGAGCCAGGCTAATTCACCCATGATGGCATGTAAGGCGCCGGCGATGGCGCCGCCGAAGAGGCCGCCGGGATCGAGCGCAAAGGCGGAGGGATTCCACACCGGGCGCTGGCCGAGTTGCAGCAGGCTGATGGCCATGAGAAAGATGATGCCGATACCCAGCGAGGTCAGGGAAACTTCTACGTGCGACAGGTGCACAAGCAACATGATGCCGAGCAGCAACAATGCCGCGGCGATACCCCATGCGCCGTAGGTGCCGAAGAGCCATTGCGCGCCGTGAAGCAAGACGGCAGGCGCGAACCCGTGCAGCATATGGGCCAGCATGAGCAGCAGCCCGAGCAGGACGAGCACGAGCCCGACCAATTCGTAATGGACAGGCTTGCCTTGCCGAATGGGCTGTGCGGGTTTGGGCGGCAACGCCTTCTTGCGCGTTGGTTTTGTTTTGCGGTGGCGACGGCCGGCGGTAGCAGGCATGATTCCTCCGGAGTGGGCAACCAGCCATGGCTGCGATCAGGTGTCAGGGCCATCAGGCAGGGTACAGATACCGTCTCGTCGAGCGATGGTGTCGGCGAATTTTTATTTGCTCCCTGCGAATTACGCTATCTTAGCACGACAGGCTCTCCTCTGCAACGGCGTCCCAAACTTTCGTTGTATTTTACCGTGTGCGCTGGCGTACAGCTCGGCAGGAGAAGGGGGCGGCGGCGGTCAATTATTCATCGCAGAGGTAACACCATGACAAAACCGCAACTCCTGATTATCGGTTCGACGAATACGGATATGGTCGTGCAAGGCGCGACATTGCCGCAACCCGGCGAGACGGTGACCGGCGGCGCCTTTCGCCTGTCTCCCGGCGGCAAAGGCGCCAATCAGGCGGTGGCGGCGGCGCGCGCCGGTGCGGCGGTGACCTTCATTACCGCGCTGGGCGACGATGCGTTGGGGCAGGACAGCCGGGAACGCTTCACACGTGACGGCATCGCCATCGATTACCTGGTCGGCAAACCCGGCATGGCGACCGGTGTGGCACTGATTATGGTGGATGCGTCGGGCGAGAATATGATTTCGGTGGCCCCGGGCGCGAATGACGCGCTCACACCGGAGAATCTTGTCGCGGCTGCCCCCGCCTTTCTCGACGTGCAGATGCTCATCATGCAACTGGAAATTCCCCTGCCCAGCGTCCAATGGGCGGCGGACTACGCGACGAAGCTCGGTTGCCCGCTGCTGCTCAACCCCGCGCCCATGCCGCCGGGCGGATTGCCGGATAGCCTGCTGCGCTGCGTGCAGGTGCTCACGCCCAACGAAGGCGAGTTACGTGCGTTGGCCCCCGATGCGCCGACGCTCGAAGCGGCAGCGGCCAGCGTGCTGTCGCGCGGCCCGCAGGTCGTCGTGGTGACACGCGGCCGCCAGGGCGCGGAAGTGTTCACCGCGCAGGAAACCTTCCATGTCCCCGCGTTCCCCGTGGCGGCGGTCGATACGGTCGGTGCGGGCGACTGCTTCACCGCGGCGCTGGGCGTGGCGCTGGTAGAGGCACAGCCCCTGCGCGACGCCGTGCGCTTTGCCGCCGCCGCTGCCGCACTGAGCACCACGCTGCGCGGCGCGCAAGAAGCCATGCCGTCACGTGAGGCCATCGAACGCTTCCTGGAGGCGATGGCCGTCGCGGATTAACACGCGGCCAGCGTGGCGCCATGCACGGTGGCGATATATAGTGGCGATATATAAGGGGGCAGCGCCGTTACTTTTTCAAATCAGAAGGGTGTTGCCCCCTTATATTTTGGCGCAGAAAAGTGACAGGATGCCCGCCATCCGTTAGTATGAAGATAATGCTATGCCGTACCATAAAAGTCGGAATACGCGATCGCGGGGAGTTGCCTCAAATGAAAGTCACAGACTACATCGTTGCCTTTTTGGAAGCGCAGCATATTCCGTATGTATTTGAACTCTCCGGTGGGATGATTACGCACTTATTGGACAGCTTCGCACGACGCGGAACGATCCCTTTAATTAGTATGCATCACGAACAAGCGGCGGCATTTGCCGCTGAAGCCGTCGCGCGGATAACGGGTCTACCGGGCGTAGCACTGGCAACCAGTGGCCCAGGAGCGACGAATTTACTCACGGGAATCGGGAGCTGTTATTTTGACTCGGTGCCCGCAGTATTCATTACGGGGCAAGTGAATAGGGATGAGCAAAAAGGACAACGACACATTCGCCAGTTAGGATTCCAAGAGACGGACATTGTGGCGATGGCCACCCCGGTGACCAAAGCCGCCTGGCAAGTGAGCCTGCCGGACGATATACCGGCAGCACTCACGCAAGCATTTACTCTTGCGTGTAGTGGACGACCGGGCCCTGTCCTGCTTGATATCCCCATGGATGTACAGCGTGCAGAGATAACAGCGCCATCGCCAGTACCTGTATCCGTACCTGACCGAATGATGCTCGATAGTTCACAGGTAGCTGCGGTTCTCGCCTCGCTCCAATCAGCAGCACGTCCGTTAGCGTTGATCGGTGGAGGAATCCGTTCCGCGGGCGTGGCGCACGCATTACGCGAATTCATCCATCGCTACGAATTACCGACTGTCTTCTCCTTGATGGCCACGGATGTGCTGGCCACGGATGATCCGTGGCGTGTCGGCGTGATCGGCACCTACGGCAATCGCTGGGCGAATATCGCTGTCGCCGATAGTGATTTGCTATTGGTACTCGGCAGTCGTTTAGATGTTCGGCAGACGGGAGCCCTTGTAGACGCATTCCGCGGGGAACGTACCATCATCCATGTTGACTGCGACGAGCACGAAATAAATAACCGCGTCCCAGGTTGCATACCCGTCGTGGCATCTTTACCGCATTTTTTTGCGACGGCATTGGCTTTACCAGGCCCTGCCTCGTCATCCGATCATCGCGCATGGATGGCCAGCCTGGCGGAATTACGCGCGCGATATCCTGACACGGCAGAACTGCGTAATTGCACAGGGATTAATCCCAACATCTTTATGCACCAATTGGCCGCGGCCTCAGGGCAAGCGGCAGTGTTTACGACCGACGTGGGGCAAAATCAAATGTGGGCCGCACAATCGTTATGGCCCAATGCGAATCAGCGCATCTTAACTTCCGGGGGCATGGGCTCAATGGGGTTTGCGCTACCGGCGGCCATTGGCGCGGCGTTTGCCTGTGCTCCCCATCCGGTCGTGATGATCGCCGGTGATGGCGGTATGCAGTGTAACCTACAAGAATTGGAAACCGTTGCCCATCATCGAATCCCGTTAAAGATGGTTGTCGTAAATAACGGCTGCCATGGCATGGTACGGCAGTTTCAACAGCA
Organism: Armatimonadota bacterium; assembly: GCA_036504255.1. Lineage (GTDB taxonomy): Bacteria > Armatimonadota > Hebobacteria > CAIYQO01 > CAIYQO01 > DASXVL01. Next base: position 5,611 of record DASXVL010000501.1, read on the forward strand.
ATATTTTGCGGGTCGGTTCCCAGCGACGGTGTGGGGGTATAGTACCCCAGATTTCGTGCGTATCGCAGCAGCCTTTGGCATTCCCGGTCTATCTGTGAGCGACCCGGCTGAAGTCGAAAACGCCTTACGCTGGCTTTGGCAGGACCCGTCA
>DASXVL010000502.1:0-7571 GCA_036504255.1 Armatimonadota bacterium
AATATCCTGGCGCATACTACCGTCATTCGTGAGCGCCACATCAGCCAATGGGTCCATGGCCAGCGTACAGTCATCTACAAAGTTGTAGATGCCATCCTGTCGCGCCAGCCCGGTGGCCGTGTAGCCGACGATCTTGCCATACTCGACATCAAGCGTCTTTTGCCAGCGGGCTATCGCCTGCGCCACGGCGGAATTCGCCTCGGGCTTTGTCTGTTGCAACCAGACTTGCGCGGCCCGCAACACAACAGTCTTCCCAGAGTCCTGGTCATAATCCAGATCGATACGGCTATAGGCGTCCCATTGTTCGCCGCTGTTTACCACCCAGGTCTTACCCTCTTTGAGTTGATCCAGTTCATGGCTGTGCCCGCCGAGCATAAGCGGAATATCCAGCTCGGCCACCTGATTGGCGAGGGCTTTGAGTTCCGGCTGGGGAATATGGCTGAGGACGATGACCACCTGCGCCCCGTGTTTGCGTACCTCTGGCACGACCCGGCGCAACGTCTCCGCGTAGGGCAACACCTTGAGGGTCGTCGCTTGATTCGTCAAGGTTGGAAGGCCCGTGGTAATCAGGCCGACAATGCCCACCTTCACGCCCTGCACGTCGATGATGCTATACGGCGGCGTCAGCGTTGTCGGCGTCCCATCGAGATTCGCTAAATTGGCGGCGAGGAGTGGGAATTTCGCCAGCGCCTGCCAATGGGCGATACGGTCGATACCGTAGTCGAATTCATGGTTGCCTAGCGCACAGGCGTTGTAGCCCATCAGGTTCATCACCTCAACCATCGGGTCACCCTGCATCGCCGTGGCCAGCACCGGGCCGGTATTGAAATCCCCACAGCCCAGCACGAGAAATTTCCCCGGCGCATACCCTTCGACGTGTTGCCAATACGCCAACAGCTCCGCCGCCCCGCCGACCTGCTGTTTGCCCATGGGCTGACTTTGCAGCCAGCCGTGCATATCGCCAGTCGCCAGGATCTGTAGTGGAACAGGCCACACGTAACCGAGGGAAAACAAAAGCAGGGTGTAGAGTAATGCCGGGCGTATGCGTCGCATGGGAAACCTCCGGTCGAAACGTAGGGATCTTCAATAACTCTTATGCGTTGCCTTGACCAAAGAGGCGATGTTCGAGCATCGCGCAGATGGTATGGTAGACGGGCAAATGGTACTCCTGCACCTTGTAGGTCTCGAACTCCGGCACTTTGAGGAGTACATCGCAGAACTCGTCCATGGTGGAGGGGCGCATGCCGGTCATGCCGATGGTGGACAGGCCGAACGCGCGCGCGATGCGTAAAGCGTTCACGACGTTTTTCGCATTACCGGACGTGCTCAAGCCAATCAGCACATCGCCGGCATGGCCAAAGGCATAGACCTGCTGCGCGAAAACCATTTCGGCGGAGATATCGTTGGCGATGGCGCTGGACAGCGGAACCTGATCGGTCAGCGCCATGGCGGGAATCCCCTGTTGTAATTGCGCGGCCAACGCTTCCCAATCCGCATAGCCCGCCTGGCGCAGGCATTCGGCATCCGTCGGGGGTACTTCACGGCGCAGGGTAAAGCCTTTCATGAGTTCACCGACGATGTGCGCGCTGTCCGCGGCGCTTCCGCCGTTGCCACAGGTGAGCACGGTGCCGTTCGCGTAATAGCAGCGGCAGAGTAAGTCCACAGCCGCTTCGATCTGCGCGGTCAGCGGGGCTAACGCCGGGTAGCGTGTGACCATATTGTCCAGGGTACAGGTTGTTACTTGCGTCATAGCATGTCCCTTCAAATATTGAGCGCGACGGAGAGGCAGGCATAATCGCCAATGGCCTCTCCGAGCATGGCCGGTACTACACGGCAACGCCGTGCGCTGGGCGGCAGGGCTTCCTGCTCTATCACGCGCGCCGCTGTTGGCCAGAGCAGTGCGTGTTGGCGTGCAAAGATGCTGCCGATGACGATAAGTTCCGGATTGAGAATATCGATGAGCATGGCCAGGCCACGCCCCAGATAATGCGCGCAGGTCGCAAATATTTCCTGCGCCAGCGGATCACCGGAGCAGGCGGCCTCCGCAATAATCTGTGTCGTCAAGCCTTCGATAGGACGGTCCTCCGGATAAAAAGCCACCGGTGTACCGTCCGCACGCGCACGGAGGACCAGGGTTTGACCGGCCTGGGCAATGCCGTTTCCACTGCAAAATCCCTCAAACGATCCGGCCTTATGATAACCGATTGGGCCATCCTCTGCCAGACGCACATGCCCGACTTCACCCGCCAAATCGCTGGCGCCGCAGTAGAGATGACCATCGAGGATGAGTCCGGCGCCCAGCCCGGTGCCAAAGGTGAGAAAGATCATATGCCGGCTGCCGCGCCCAGCACCCCAGCGCCATTCCGCTAACGCGCAGGCATTGGCATCGTTTTGCAGCGCGACGGGCACTCCCAGCGATTGCGCAAACCGCGCGGTAATGGGAATGTCGTCCCAACCCGGCAGATTCGGCGGGCTCTGGATGACACCGCGCCCGCTGTCGAGCGGCCCCCCGCAACTGATGCCCGCCGCACGGATATCCGCCAACGTCAGGCCGTGCGACGCCACCACCTGTTGCGCGGACTCCTCCAAGCGAGCTAACGCGTATTCCGGCCCGCGCGCGGTTTCCGTGGCGAAGGAAACGCGCTCCAGCACGGTGATCTCCTCCGCCTCCGTTTTGCCCAGCGCCACCGCGCATTTCGTGCCGCCAATATCGAATCCCAGTAAATATTCTGCCATTATGCGATCCTTGTCTGCGCTAGCATCGTGCGTCACGGGGCATCCCTCGCGTCAAATCGCCGGCCAGCAACGGGCGCTGCAGCATCAGGCTATGCGCCTCCAGCAAATCAGTCGTGATGCTTGCTCCGTAATAAAAGCGGAAACGGAAGTGATGGACGCCCTGGTCGGAGACCGTGCCGTCCGGTCGGTTGCCATGACCGGGATCATGATGCGTCAGGATGGCGCTGCGGAGTAAGGTGAGTCGCACGCGTTGCGGCGTGGCGTCCAGCGCATACGTGTCGGGCGAGACAATGGCGAAGGAGGTCTCGTCATCAAGCTGGAAATGCGTCCAATCACGCAGCGGGCGTTCGCATCCGGCGTTCTCACGCTCAAGTTTCCCACCGAGAATGCCGTCGCGACGGTTCGCCACGGGTGAGGGTAGTGGCAATGTCATTTTGAGCAGCGAAAAACGTTCCCGCCAATGCACCTGCAAACGCAACTCAACGAACGGCTCACCGGCGTACTGACGCCACACAGCCTGCAGCGTACTCTGCCCGATGGTACCGTGCTGCAGTGACGCCGTCAGCAACGGTCCATCTTCCAGCACACAGGCGGCATGCCAGCGTGGCGATATGATCGGGCCTTCCGCGTAGCGATCCAGTCCGTGCGACCAATTATCGCTGCGGTCCTCGATGAGATCAAGCCGTGGAAATGGTAATTTTCTGCCGGTGGGAAAGATGAACTGGGCCGCCGTTGTATCAACCGTGAGATCGTGCGTGGAAGCGAGCGGGGGCGCATCAGCTGGCGTCATCTCGTGGTAGTCGAGACGCAAGGCGCGCATTTCCCCCGGCGCCATGTCGATGCGAAAGAGCAGGCGGTTCTTGCCGGAAAGCTGCGACTCGCCTGACAATAATTGAAATGGTATCAGGTGTCCTGCTTCATCGAGCAGCCGCTGCGGTGCGCGCGCCCAGGGCTCGAATTCCGTATACCCCGTATAGGCGCGATCCGACGCATTGTAGAGCACGACGCGTTGCTGCGGATCATCCGGCAACGTGTTCATCTTCTGGCGTAAGGTGTACTGCAGCAGATCATCAGCAACAGCAGAGGCATGTCCGAGTTGCGCGTAGACTTGCGGGTAGGCGGACGGGATACAGGTACCACCCAGCGTGTCATGGAACTGGTTGAAGCAGACACGTTCCCAGGCCTCATCAAGGCGGTGTGTCGTGGCGGCGTCCGCAGGTGTTTCTTTTGCGTGCATAAGCTCGGCCTGATAGAGTAAATGTTCGGCCTGGCGCACAGCGGTTTTTATCGGACGGTGCACGCTGTAGCACCCGATGGCATGGTGTTGCAGTTCTCCCGTTACCAGCGGCAACGTGGCGGCCTGGGCAGCGATGGCGCGAAAGAAGCGGCTTGGCGATGAGAAGACGATGCGGCAGCCTTCCAGCGCATGCTCATGTTCGATCACCCAGCGAATTAATGTCTCGGTCGGACCCCCGCCATGATCGCCCACGCCGACAAAGCACATGGTATCGGTGATGCCCGCGGGTAACGCGCTCAAGGCGTGGCGGAGATGGCCAAAATCGGGGGTCATCTTGTCCGCGTTATAGGGTCCGGCAATACGGAAGGTCGTCACTTCCGGCCCACCATCGTAGCCGCGCCAGCGGAAGAGACGCGCGGGCAGCGTCATCTCGTGCGCCTCCGGGCGCATCATGATGTAGCAATCTTGCCCGGCGGACTGCAGATAGCCGGGTAAGGTGGCGGCGTGGCCAAAACTATCGACGTTATAGCCAATACGGGGAAATTGGCCGAAGCGGTCGAGCAGATAGCGCTTGCCGATACCGAGCTGTCGTTCGAACGCGAAGCCGCTGGGGAGATTGCAATCCGGTTGAATCCACCAGCCGCCGACGATCTCCCAGCGCTCTGCTACTACGTGTTGGCGGATGCGCGCAAAGAGTGCAGGGTCGGCACGCTCGATCGCGGCGTAGGACCATGCCTCGCCTCGCGTAAAGATGAATTGCGGATATTCGTCGAGCAGATCGCACGCGCTGCGGCAAGTCGCCAGCACTTCATCGAGGCCCGATTGCCACGGCCAGAGCCAGATCGGGTCGATGTGCGCTTGCCCGATCAAATGTATGGTGGTCAGCGGAGTGGTCATAACGCAGCCTCTTGTGATTACTTTAGCGTTAGCACACTTCGCTCTGACAGTAAGGGATTCCTCCCCAAGTAGACCGTGTGGTTAGGAGAAAATCGTTGGATAACGCGCTGCGTTTACACGCGGATGAACACACGTTTACGGTAGAGCTGCCAGAGAATGAGCCACCAGCCAAGCATGTAGAGCCCGGTGTAACTCCACCCGCCGACGATCGGTCCCCAATGCGCGGACAGGGTGGAAAGACCCCATTGCTCGATCGTCTGACCGTGGGAGAGATGCCATTCCTCAAGGATGTAGACCTTGACGAGAATGGGGGCGACGTAGGCAAGAATGGCATTCGCTCCGAAGACCGTCAGCGGGTATGACCACAGACCGACACGTGGCCAGGCATCGATAGCGACCGTGAAAAGGCCGAGAAGCATGGTCCCGGTACCGGCGGCGAGGAGAATATAGGAAGGGGACCAGATGGCTTTACTAAATAATAGGCTGTGATTCCACTGGAATCCTCCCCACGCCAGGGTGATGCCAAGCGCAATGAGCAGCAGGCTCTTGGTTAGCACGTGCAGTCGTGTAATGCGCAGCAGGTCACCGATGGCCGTGCCGATAAGTACGAGCGCAGCAGTTGGGATAATGGACGGTAATCCCCAGAGACTGAGGGTTAATTCGCCGAAGTGGCCGCCAGCGAAGAAATGTGAATTCAGATACCAAATCAGGTTATGTTGTTCATCCAGTATGCCGACGTTCATCCCGGGTACGGGCAGGAATTTGATTGCCGCCCAATAGGCCGTCAGCAGCCCCGCAGCAATGAGCAGGCGGCGGGCCAGGGGCAGATCATACAACCAGGCGCCGATGAGAAAAGCGAACCCGATAACTTGTAAGACGCCCAATGACAGCAAGGGGTGGCGAATAAGACTACTTTCGATCAAACAACCCAGCAGGACTAAAGAGGCGCAACGCCCGAGCAGCTTGAGGTCATAGCGCCAAGCCGGTCCACCGCGCTTGCGGTATGAGGCGGCGGAAAATGGGATGGCGATGCCGGTGCAGAGGAGAAACCAAGGAAAGACCAGATCCGCCAGCCGTACCATCTCATGCCAAGGGGCATGTACCAGTTGCAGCGGGGTCGCGGTATCGAGGGCAATATTATTCACCAGGAGCATGAGCGCGATGACTAAACCGCGAAAGGCGTCCAGCGAGCGTAGCCGGGGACTTGGCGCAGGTGTCGTCGTAGTCACAGCCGCTGTGCTCTCCAGATGAATCGGTCGCTGCTGATCTTCTTGGCGTTCATGCGCCTCTCGCGTGCTCGGTACGCTGTCCGACTCTTGCGCCGTTGTCGAAAATACATCATCCATTAATTTATATATCGGCAAAATGCGCTCAATATATGCATGTATGTGTACTTTTTTAGCGATATTTGTTTCCGGCTTCGGATGGTCAATGCGCGCGCGCCACTTGCGCCATGGTCTCCACGGTTTCAAACGCAAACCCTTCCTTCTGCAGTCGTTCAAGAATCCTCGGGAGTACCTGGATGGTTTGCATTTCCCCGTCATGGAGTAAGATGATACCGCCGTTGCTAATTTGGCGGTAGACACGCGCTTCAATAATGGCGTCGCCCGGTTGCGCGTAATCGCCCGGATCATCGGTCCATAATACCGTAGTGAGTCCCGAGGTCATGGCCGCATTGATCACCGTCGCGTTATAGTCGCCCCCCGGGGGGCGGCAAAAGCGCATGGCGCTACCCTGGATAGCTTGTACCACGTCGTTGCAGGCAAGCCATTCGGCATGTACCTGGGCGCGTGGTATTTTTGTGAGATTGATGTGGTGGTAGGTATGATTGCCGATCTGGTGACCGCCTGCCACCTCGGCGCGTATCAAATCCGGATAGCGCTCTGCCATTTTGCCGACCACAAAGAACGTCGCCTTCACTTGATAACGGTCGAGGATATCGAGCAATTGCGGGGTATACAGCGGATGTGGGCCGTCATCAAACGTGAGTGCAACCGTGTGGATAAGCGGATTTCCACGGAGCATTTTTTTATAGCGCAGGCCCTTGCCCTGCTCCCGCACGTCCTGGGCTAACAGTTCTTCCGGTGACTTATACACTTCTTTGACGGCCTGGGCCCAGAAGGGGTCTTCCCGCGCGGCTTGGGGCGAGGCGGTATCTTCCACGGCACCCATTACGCCATCCTCCGCAATGGGCGTAGACAGGGATTGATCAGGCTGGTCTGGCGTCCAATTCATGCGGACGAGCAGCACCGCTAGCAGCAGGATGGTCAATGCGAGCACGCGTTTCATTAGATCACCTCGTATGCGGACGAGTGCCTTCGCGGCCAGTCCGTGGCCGCATTATAGCAAAAATTACCTGGAATGGTATCCTGATTGGACGCTTGTTGACCGGTAATCCGCTATAATCGGCACGGGCACGCTCGCGATAAGAGACATGGGGGGAGCATACGTGGCAGAACAGATAAGCTACCGACACACCCGCGCCGGCGATCTCTGTGCGATTGGGGAGATTTTTGTGGCGGCGTTCCCCGAGAGCGTGCGGCATTATGTGGGGCACGCCATCCCCCCCGACGCCCTGGCCGACGTGTTCGCGATTTGCCTGGATGCCGAAGTGGAGGCGTGTTTTGTCGCGGAGGTGGACGGACGCGTCGCCGGCTATATCTTTGCGCCCGCGCATTTCTCCCGTCTGCCCGGCACGGCC
>DASXVL010000503.1:0-3804 GCA_036504255.1 Armatimonadota bacterium
CCTCGACCTCCCGACGTACGAGGGCGGTAAATTCATCCGGCAGGTAGTCGGCTGGCGCCACATGCGTCACTGACAGTGTGCTGGCCTCCAGCATCGCTGCCAAGGGCATGCCGAGCCGTTCCGCACGCTTTAAGAGGGGAGCACGCGTCTCTTCAAAGAGAAATATCGCCGAGCGCTCACCTCGTGTCGCCGCCTCTTTAGCAAAGAGCAACGAGAGCAGCGATTTGCCGGTACCGCTCGGGCCACTGATGATGGTGACCAAGCCGCGCTCGATACCGCCGTCGAGTAAGGCATCCAGCGCCGTGACGCCGGATGGAATAATCTCGCCGGTGAAGGGACAGCGCTGCTCCGGCACGACCAACCGCGGATAGACAGTGATGCCGGTCTCGGTTAACCGCAGGGAATGGCGCCCCGCGTGAAAGCCGGAGCCGAGCAGTTTTTCCACCTCGACCGAACGTCCTTCCGCAGTCTTTCTCAGCGTCAGCACACCATCACAGAGAAATGGTAGGCTCTCTTCACTCACTGCGCCGTCCACCTCGGCAGGCAAGAGCACGGTGGCGTGTTGCTCCTGCAGAAAACGCAGGAAGGCGAGCATCAGCCGGCGGAATTCAAATTCGTCCATCGCCAGGTAGCGCAACTGCGTGATGGCGTCGACACAGATGCGATGCGGGTGGGTCGCTTCGATTTGTTCCGTGATTTTTCGCATGAGGGGGGCGCGCTCGATCTCCGCCGGGGGGAAAATATGCGACGTCTGCATCTCGCTGAAGAGTTCCGGCGACGGGCTTAAATCCAGCAACGCTATCCCCTGGATGTCGAATCCCATCGAGGCGGCGTGTAGCAGGATATCCGCTTTCCGTCGCATCAAGGAGATGAAGAGCGTGGATTCGCCACGGCGTATGCCTTCCGTGAGAAAGTGCAACCCCAGCGTTGTTTTCCCGGTACCCATCCCCCCGCGTACCAGGTACGCCTGTTGGGCGACGAATCCGCCATCGAGGATGACATCCAATCCCGGTATTCCGGTCGTGATACGTTGTATCGAGAGATCGGTCATGGCCACCCTTCTTCGCGATCATGTCCGCCGTGCTTCGTCACCAAATAATTGTACACGCCGTGCGCCGTCAGGAGGGAAGGCTTATGCGAGCAGTCATAATGCGATGTTCGATAATCGTGCGGGCCAAGTGGTCTGGTTATGTCACAGGCGTGCGCGATGCGGCCGGTCCACTACCTGTCATCGGCTCTTCTTACTTCGCTACAAACTCATGCACAGGGGGACAAACATGGCGCAATGATAGGTTTGATCGCCATACTGCGTGGACATTGGTTACATGGTCTATGCCGTATTTAACCCTACCATAGCGGAGTCATACTGTAGCCTGCGAGCACAGCACGGTGTGCTACTCGTCCTCGATGGGGTAAGCATGCAGGAAGTCGTCTCGTGAGGAGGATTTGCCGGGATGACAGGCCAGCATGCACAGCGCTGGCAGTGCCATGCGGTGACGAGCAGTGAATACTCCAGGCGGAGGTCTGGCTGTACGGGCCCATGAACAACCGATTGGCCCGTGCGTCGCACAAAGCGGATTTAGGGCTTGCTAATCGATAGCCGTGGGGGATTATCTCAACAAAACGCTCTCAAGACTGTCCACAGTCGCTTTCTTTGCAGCACAATCGCTGATCATGCTCGCACTCACATCCGTGTCTTGCTAATCGTCATCGTGTCGTACGCGGCTCATGACACCCTCCCTCCGACTGTTCAGGAGTTCGCAGCCATGCGCAGGCCAACAGGCCCTGTTCGCGGTAAAGGAAGGATATACCTATGCAGGAGCAAATAGCGGGGCAGGTGTGCACTGCCATTAAATTGATCATTGCGGATGACTCGCCATTGTTTCGTCTGGGCATCCGTTCATTTCTTGAAGAGTTGCCGGAATATGCCATTGTCGGTGAAGCGGATAATGCGGAAGAAGTCTTGCGGCTGTGCGAACAGTCGTGCCCGGATATCCTGTTGATCGATCTGCATCTGCCCAGTGCCAATGGCACGGCGTTGCTTGATATGCTGCGTGAGCGCTATCCTGAAATCAAGCTGCTGGTGTTTGTGATCCCCCATGACGAGGAAGGCCTGACCACCTGTGCCATGAGCAGCGTCAATGGCTGTATCGCGAAGAACGCAGACCCCGACTTGATCCTGAAGGCCGTTCATAGCGTGAGCATCGGGGAGTGCTGGTTGCAGGAAGATATGATCAAAACCGTGTTCAACGGGTTGCGACGGGCCAGGTTGGCGGTACACCAGCGCCCCCAGGCCCGACTCTCCACGCGAGAAATTGAGGTGATCACATTTCTTGCCCAAGGCATGCGTAATCTGGAAATCGCTGAACAGCTGTTTATCAGTGAACGCACGGTGAAAGTGCATATGGCCAATATTTTTGATAAGTTGGGGGTGCGCGACCGGGTCGAAGCGGTGCGCTATGCTCTCAACAACGGTATGGTGCCGCATTGATGCGCGAGCGCACCGGCGCCCCATGTTGCCGTTGAGATTACCGCAACTATCGAGTCAATGCAAAGATGCACGCCAAGGCGTAATGTTCTGGATGCCCAGGCATCTTCTTTGCCACCAGCTTCAGCTGGCGGATTCGTGGCTCTCCACAGCGGGTGAGCAGGCTTCCAGCCCAATGCCATTCAAATAAGCGCTGTCGATGGATCGACTAAGGATAAAAAACGACGCACTATTCGACAGCGCAGATGCTCTCCACCAGCCTGCGCCGTTCGCTCTTTCAATGGGAGCCATGCGGCCCGACCGGGGGCGACCAGTCAAGATTGGCGATGACATCTCTGTTATGCTCTCCGCCGGGGAATCCTCACCGACGCGCGGGTCCAGTCCCAACGGCCGGGCGAATCGTTTGCCCAGGCCGCGTTGCGCGCCGGCGATCTCGCGGTCGCGGATTGCCACTAACGGTTCGGGCCTCCAGTTGCAGGCCATCCCTCAGACCGGCGTGTCAACACGCAACGTGCGCAAGCGGATGTCGGAGAAGGTGGCATGCCCACGGTCGATGAACAGGCCGACGCGCCCGCCCAGGCCCGCATAGCGACTGAAGGCTAGGCGGAGCTCGTCATTGAGATAAATTTCGATGTGCTCCAACCGGTTCACGACGCGCAGATGCATCGGCTCCCCTATCGGTATCGGGGTCATCCGTTTCTCGTAGAAGCAGACAAAGTTCGGTAATTCGGCATAGCTGATGGACTGCTCTTTTGCATCGAGGATGACGGCGGCGCCGCTATAGGACCCGTCAATGCGCATCGCTAAGCCGGCCGCGCCTTGAGCATGCAACGTGATATTCGCCTCGTAAATATAACTCTCCACACGGGGGGCAAACGCCACCACGCCACACCCGGTACGGCTCGCTCCCGTGATGTGCGTCCCCCAGGTCCAACGGGCCGTCGGCAACGACCACCAGGTCAGCAGTTGCTCATCCACGCGTTGCGGCAGGACACTGGGGGCGATCAACTCCTCTGTCACCCGCGATTCAATGCGCGGACTGTAGGCCGCATAGAGACGCTCGCCGTCCGTGCGCAGCACTTTCGGGGTGGTAATCGTGCCATAGGCGATCGCGCCGTTGTCGGTGCGGCCGACGCGTTCGCGATCGGTATACAGCGCGTAGCGCTCACCTTGAAAGAGGACGGAACGCATGGAGACCGGTGACGTCGTGCGGGCGCCCAGCAGCAAATTATCTGTGAGTTCCCAATACGGGCCCTGCGGGCGATCGGCGACCGCGAAAATCGTGCCGCCATCTATGTTCGGGTCGCTGAAGATGC
>DASXVL010000504.1:0-2556 GCA_036504255.1 Armatimonadota bacterium
GTGACCGTGTAGAGGGATTTGCCATTATATTGGTTATCCGGAATCGTGAGCGGGATAGCCATGTTCCCCAACGCTTCGTAGGGCGATAATGCAAATTTCTGGGTAACCGTCTTGGGCTTCGCGGGCCAGACGGTGAAGCGCAACTCACCGGCGATATTCCCGGTAAAGTATTGCTGGTTGTTGCGCAGGTTAAAGGCCACGTTTTGCTCACCGCCAGGCGTGAGGACTTTGTATTTCGTGGCAAAGCCCATGTTGTCGCCGAGATTGATGATATTGGCCTCCCCGGTGTTCCCTAGATTGATGAAACGTGGATATTCATCAACCTGAAAGATCGCGGTTTGCTGCACCGGGTGCAGTTCAACGGTATTGCCCCAGAGGTCGGTCACGGCTACGGTCTTCGCGGCGGTTTTAAGCACCATGCCGGCGCGTGATTCGTCGGTCTCGCTCCAGGCCACGAGCTTCCACGACGTTTCTTGCGAACGCTTTTTCCCGCTTGAACCGTAGCGCAGCAGCAGCAAATGCACGCCGTCGAATGAACGGGCGACGGGCTGCACTTCACGGACGCCATCGAGGGCCTCTAGTGTCGTGCGCAGCGCCAGCAGGCTGGGCTGTGCGCTGCCATCAGCGCAGGTGAGCGGCAGATCGTCATGGCTCGCCGGATCGTGCCGCCAGAAAGTGCGCTCGATGCCCATGGCGCGGTTCAGAATCACCGCGCGGGCGAGTAACGCGGCTTGGTGCACATCCTGTGGTAATTTTTTTGTGGGGTCAAACCCGTATTCCGTCGCCCAGACGGGAGAGGCGTGCCGGAGTTCCTTTTGGCTCTTTTGTGCGAGTGGAGTCATTTCGAAGACCGGTGGCTTTGGAGCGGCATTCTGGTTTTCAGGTATGCCGACGAAGTTGTAATGGATGCCGATCGCATCGCCGTTCGCGGGCAACTTGTAGAAAAACATGCGCAGTGCATTTTCCGGGATGGGCGTATCAAGGCCAATGACCACATGCAGCCCTTTATTCATGCGGGTCAATGCGGTGCGCCCACTGGCGAGTAAGTCGTAGCTGATACCTTTGAGCCCGACGGGATAGGGCTTGGGCTTGATCGGGAGCAATTCCCATTCCGGCACTTTGAACGCGTAGCGCGTCGTGGCCGCCAATAACGATTCGCGGAAGTCCTTCTCGGCTTGCACCGGGTCAACGGACGGATCGACGCTCACTTGCGGAAGGAACGCGGCCAGCAGTGACATCCCGCGGTTGGAGGCTTCACGCACGAACGTATCGTACATATCCGATCCGGCGGGCGCAGCCTCGCCTTGCGGAATCCATCCCTGTAGCGGGAAACGAATCCAATTAATGCCGGCTTGCTTGAAGCGGTCGAGATCGGTGGTGGTTTGTTTGGTATTGAGTGGACCGGCGTAACTCACCCCGAACAGGGAACTCTGAAACGCGGCAGGGCCATTCCACACACTGACGCGTGTGGCGCCATACGCCATATCCACCAGCACCCCGACCAGATAGGAGCCATTCGGCAATATGCTCGTGGCGCCGAGGGTGATGGGGAAATCGAGCGTACTTTTTGCCGGTAAGGCTTTTGTGGAAGACTCTGAATAGACCACGCAGCCAAGCCCTGTCGTGACGATGACGCTCACCTTGGCGTCCTGGGCTTCGCCAGGATTATGCACGTGGGCAACCAGTTCAATGGTTTGCCCGGGAAGAAAGAAATTCCCCGGTGAGGCGCTGCTGAAGGTGATCGATACGCCGTTTGGGCTCGGTGCGGGATTGGCGCTGGCCACATCGACGATCACTTCATCGGCTGGAGCACTTTCCGCCTTGGCCTCGGCGTATACCAGCGAAGCAGAAAGCAATATGCCGAGCAGGCTGAGGCAAAGCGTACGGAAAGAGGGACGTGTGTGAGACATCATGGCTCCTTATGCGGCACTGAGAAATCATCCTTCAGGCATAGCTATACTGCGAAGGTAGAGAAGTCTTTTAATTATAATACCCGCCATCCAAGTAAGCAAACGTCTATGCCGTTGAAACACGTCGTGTGTTATGATCGTCCTTTCCTGCGATCGCATAGCTGAGCGATGCCTCCCACCGAAGCCGGATTTCTGCTACAATATTTAGCGCGTACGGGGCATCGTTGGTGACATAAGCCCAGTATGCGTTTATATAAGGAGAATCTCACCTGTGGGAAAATATTACATTACGACGCCTATTTACTATGTTAACGATGTGCCGCATATCGGCACGGCGTACCCGACCGTTGCCGCGGACGTGGTCGCGCGTTTTCATCGTATGATGGGGGATGCCGTGATGTTCTCCACCGGTACCGACGAGAATGCGACAAAAGTTGCCCGCGTTGCCCAGCAACAGGGTGAGGACCCGACGGCCTTTGTTGATAAGATGGCCTCCGCCTTCATTGAAACCTGGCGACGCATGAATATCAGCTATACCGACTTCATTCGCACCACCGAGCCGCGGCAGCATGCGGCCGTGCAGCAGTTTATTGCCAAGCTCTACGACGCGGGTGATGTCTACTACTCGGAATACGAAGGCTGGTAC
>DASXVL010000505.1:0-13167 GCA_036504255.1 Armatimonadota bacterium
GGTCAACTGAAGCTGATCAACAGTACCGGAAACACCGACGCCGATTTGGACCATATAGCGATCGTGTGTGGCATTGAAGAGTGATGTTAACACCATCCCCATCTCAGCATCCTTGACGTCCAAGCTGACTAAAGGCACGGCATCTTTCGTGTTCACATCAACGATGACGCGTCCGGCGTGACTCATAAGTGTCGACCCCACGAGCAACCCCGCGCATATCGCGAGCATGTTACCTACTCTGCGCATCTCCAGACCTCCTTGCGCTCACGCGCACTCGACCTACTTGTTCATTTATACCACACGGCGGGTAAATCAACAACTCTTTTCTTTAAATACTTACCGGCCGTTCCATGTGGGTGACGCCGGGGTGACATTGACCTCGATTGCACGTGGACTTGTCCGTCCGCCGGCATTTGAAAATTTGACTTGTTCTTCGCGGCCAGTCGCCTCGTCCACGAGCACCAGGTAATCGCGTTCGATAGCACGAACGCGCCGACCGGCAATGATCGAACCGACGGTGACAGCCTTGGCAGTGCCATCGTTTTGTTCAAAATACGCGGTCGCATGCCCACGGCCATCGGTTTCCATCCACCCGATTGTACGCCCGAGACTGGCCAGCGTTTCCGGTCGCGACGTGGGCGGCACCGCGCCAAAAAAGAAATCATCGTCTTTGCTTTTTGGGGCGCTACCACCACCACCGCTGTTACCACCGCCCTTAGTCGAGACACCGGGAATGGGGTATATCGGGACATAGGGCTGCATATCATTGGAAATCGGTTTATTCACCACCGGCGGATCAATACGCGGTAACCCGCCCGTGAAAGGATCAACCAGACCGGTCGGAGCCTTCAACGGCGCCGCACCAGGCGCAGCGGGGGCTCCCATCGGTCCGGGCATCGCCCCCATCGGGGGGGCGGTCGGCGCAGAGGAGGCCGTCACCGGCATGGAAGGTGGACTGGGCGCCGATGCCGGCGCGGGAGATGTCCCCGGCATCCTGGACGCCGTTCCGCCACCAGCGGATTCTGCTTCTTTCCCCGATTGCATAACAAACACGACCACTAAGACCGCGATGAGAACGACACCAATAATCCCAGACAAGAGGACCAGCTTCTTTTTTTGCTCCATTGGATCTACCTCATTCCCCGACACGCGGTGCTAAGAAATTGTTTTGCAGTATCTCTCCAGAGATCGCATCAAGACGTGCAACAACAGTTTCCCTGACCCGCACGCATTTCGTCACAAACCGATCTCTCTACTTCCCGCCGGGGGGTCCGATTATGCCAAAAATCAACGGACACTCACCAGCGGCCTGCGGCTGCGGTGCGGCTTTGGGAGGGTTTTTGACGACCGATTGCGCCGTGGCTAAATCCATCGCCGCTGTCGCTCCATTCGGGTCCCAGCCTTTGGTCATAAATGCCCCATTGGCCTCGTACTTCATCACCAACGCCGGTTTATTGCGCGTATATTTTCGATTCCGGCGATCTACGATAATCGTGAAGTCTCCCGTCGGCGAAGCGGCCGCTCCAGCGCCGGCAGCGCCTTCGGCACCCGGCGCACCAGGTGCTCCGCTCGGCGGACCACTCGGCGGCCCACCCGCACCCGGAGGGACTCCTGGCGGTGGTGGTGCCATCTGCCCCAGCATCGCGCCTTTCCTTGCCATCGGCGGACCCGGTGGCGGCGTCATTTCCGGCATACCGGGCGGCATACCGGGCGGCATACCGGGGGCTGTCGCGCCTTCTGCTCCGGTCGCCGGCGCCGCACTGAGAATGCCGGTCATAATCAACGGATAATGGCCATAACCATACCGGCCACGAATCTTACCGATAAGATCGGCAAACCCATAAGCTGTAAACGTCTGCTTCCCAAACGGCACCGACACTTGTTTCACGCCGCTGAGGGTCTCTTCGTAGCCCATCGTGCCGGTAAAGGCATATTTAGGCGGTTGCGACAACGCAAATTTTTTGGTCCAAGCACGCAATTCGTTAATTAATTTGCCGGTCCCCATGGTCTGGTACAACTCTACCAGTCCCGCGCGCTCCTTGCCGGTGTAGGCTTCCTTCATATTATAAACATTGGGCATGGTCGCCTGAATGGCGTGAAAGAGCTGGTAATTCCGGATGAACGACTGTGCATTGGTGACATACTTCGCCTCACTGGTGGCTTTCGTCCCCTCCGCCTGGTCCATAGCGCTCTTCGATGTTTCCCAGGCCGCCACGGCGGCCTTCGTTTTGGTCACCTGCGGATTTATGAGCAACATCACGGCAGCCACAATTGCCCCGACCCAGAATACGCCGAGGACAATGGCGACATAGATGGCTTTAATACGACGCATCATAACTCGCTACTCCAAATCATCTACTTATTCATACCGTTAGCGGGCGGGCCGCCAGGGCCAGTCGGTCCGCCGGGTCCGCCGGGTCCGCCAGGTCCGCCGGGGGGAGTCTCACCCGGAGCGCCTTCACCGGCGGCAGGGGTGGCCCCGGCGGGCGTGTACAGCTTCTCAAACTTATCTGAGGTGCCGGGCAGCGCCGGTGGCGTGGGCAATGGACTGACTTTACCGGTCACCATGAGGGTGAGCATCGTTTTTTCCATCTGATTTTTCGGTGTTAATCGGCTGGACGGATCATAGGGCTGCACCGCAGGCGCCAGGCTAAACTGCGCATCCTTGAGACGGAAATAGTAGCTCAGGAAACGCATCGACCCGAAAATGTTACCTTTGGCGACCACGCTACCATCCGATTTCACGGTAACTTCCTCATACCAGGAGCCACCGCCGCCAATTTTTTGCGCGGCATCGATGAGCGCTTTCGCTATCTTGTCATTATACAACTTCACCGGGCCCAAATCGCCATAGATCTTAATCCACTCATCGTAGGCCGTGACTTTCGGGGACAACTCCTCCGACTTTGTTGCGAAAGTCGTCAAGTCCGCCTTGCGCGTGTCACAGCGCTGCTTATCTGTGGTATACCAAGCCTCTTGTGCCTTCAAACCACTGGTGTATAAGAAGACCGGCGCAGGCACCAGCAGAAAAAGAACCACATAGATAACAATCGTCGTTTTGATGCGGCGCATTTCGCTGACATATGGTGGCAATAGATTGAGTTTAATCACCGTTCATTCCTCACGCGAGCATATCCCGCAACCCAAGCCCAATGCAGACGGGCAGGACGGAGGCCAAATCCTGAAGATATTCCGCCGGAAGCTTGCAGGCAGTTACGTCCAGCATATCGAGCGGATCGGCCTGATGCACCTCTAACCCAATTTCCTCATGGAGGAACTCCGCCATTTTCGGCAGGCGGCTCGTACCGCCGAAGAGGTAAAGCGCTTTGACGGGATTGTCAGGCTCACGGTTCGAATAGTACTCGAGCGAGCGCCGGATTTCCGTGGCCAGTTCGACCAAGATAGGTTGCATGGACTCGAACACACGACGTTGAAACACCTCATCCTGCGCCGGCGTTGACGGCGCGGCAGAGACCGGCGCGTCGAGCTGCGCCATCATATCGGTAGCGACCGGCACCATCTCCGAGGATGGAACGGGCGTCGCCGGCAGCGCCGAAGCGGCATCGACTGACGAGAGTGTACTCGCATCTTCGTCGCCAAAGTGCAAGGCATCAAATGCCTCTGCGGCAGGCGGCGGCGTAGGCTCCGGCTCATTGGACAAGCTGAACGACGGACGTACCGGCATCTGTTCTTCTATCTCAGAACTCAGATCGAACACCGGACTCGCGGCGGGCGGGGAGGCGTTAAAACTAAATGACACGGGCTCCGCATCAGTCTCCGGGCTCATATCGAATACCGGGCTGGCGGCGGGCGGGGCGGACTCAAAGCTGAACGACACAGGGGCGTCCTCTTCGGGCTCGGCGCCCAAATCGAACATCGCGCTGGTAGGCGTCGGGGAGGCATTGAGCGAAAATGCGGCGGGCGTGTCAGCCTCATGCTCATCATCAAGACTGAAGACAAAGCGTCCGGCAGCAGCATCATGGTCCGCATCCGCGGCGGCAACGGTAAAGGGCTGGGCCTCTGCAGGTGACACCGGCGGAAGGACGGGGGTGGCCGGCGCCGTCGAGGCCTCAGGACTCAACGAGAAATTAAAGGCGCTGGTATTTGCCGGTTCATCTTCCAGCGAAAACATCTGTTGCGGTACCGGGGCACCGCTGGGCTGCCAAGCCTGGGTGTTCTCGGTCGCGCCAAATGCGCTAAAGATCCCGTCATCGGCGGACACTGCGCCCGGTTCCTCATCTGCTGGGACCGGCAGTTCACCGGCGGCCGTTACCACGAAAATCCGGCCATGTTCGATTTTTAACTCTTCCGCCTCTTCAAAGGTGCGCCCGAGTTGCTCGACGATTGCGTTAGTCAGGGCATCACCGGCGATAGGTACTGAACGATTAAAGGTCAAGTTGCCCTGGCTGACGATACTGATATCGGTACTCGTCGCACCGATATTGACCAAAGCGACCGTGTCCTCGTATGCTCCCAAATCTTTGCGTATATCGACCAGCGAGCGAATCGCCGCCAGGATTTCGACATCGAGGGCGACCGGGGTGAGCTTCGCCGCCTTGAGGACTTTCAGATAGGTATTGATGAGCTCTTCCTGCGCCACGGCCAGCAGGACGCGCATATTCTCTTCTTCTTCCGGCAGCTCCCCGATCTCCACAAAGGGCGCATAATCCATCACGACCTCATTGGCGGCGAACGGAATATGGCGCTCAACTTCAAACTTCATCGTATCGACCAGCTCTTTTTTGCTGGCCACTTTCGGCAGTTCGATCGGGCGCACCACGACAGACGATTGTCCACGCACGGCCGCCACGACGTTTCGCGTGGCAATTTTATTCGCGGCAAGTACGGCACGGATCTCTTTCCCCAACGCGACGGGGTCGAGAATCTGGCTTTTGTCCACCAATTCGGCCGGGGTGGGACAGACCGCAACATTGATGAGCGAGACGACGCCGCGCGCCAACCGCATTTCTGCGATTTTAATGAAGCGCGTGCCGATATCCAGCGCCAGAACGCGGTGATCTTTGAGTTTCGTCCCTTGCGAAGCTGCCATGGAAGAGATACCTCAAACATTACTATACCATACGGGGTAAAAAAACGGCAACACCTTTCCAGGAATTACCATAGTAAAATGGCGGAATGGCGCTAGCTTCATCTGGTGGTAATCGCTCGTATTTCCCTCATATTTAACAGCTTACTTTGCCCTATCGCGGTCTAATCATCCATCGCGACAACGCTCTTGGACTCATCTAAGTAAGGTGCTCTCCCCCGGCGAGGTAACCGATCTATGCTCCCCCGGAAAGCGCTGTACACATTTTGAAATAATTCTAATGATTGACCATTTGTGAAACCTGTCTGTAATATGTATCGTCCATACTACGAAGCAATGAGAAAGCTCTGTGTCCCGCCCGGCTCGCGCGGGCAGCTCATTCTGTTGTCCGTCACTGGTCACGGCGAGACACATCACCTCACATCTTTAATCAGCCCTGCCGTGAACGTACCGGTAGGCACAGAGAGGATTCGCTATGAGCGCGATTAACGCACGAAAGTCTGCGATTGCGGCGATTGCCGTCAGCCAGGCTGCCGAGTCAGTGGTTGACTATGTGCAGCAACCCGTCACCGAAACCTTTGGAGCTAACGTGTTTAGCGATACGGTGATGCGGGCGCGATTGCCCAAAGCCATTTACAAGGCCTTGAAACAGACGCTTGACGCAGGCAAGCCGCTCGATTCGTCATTGGCCGACGTGGTCGCCAACGCGATGAAAGACTGGGCCGTGGAGCGTGGCGCCTCGCACTACACGCACTGGTTCCAACCGATGACGGGGTTAACCGCGGAGAAGCATGACTCCTTTGTGACGCCGACCAGCGATGGGCGCGCCATTCTGGAGTTCTCCGGCAAGGAACTGATCAAGGGCGAGCCCGATGCCTCCTCGTTCCCGTCCGGCGGCATTCGCGCCACCTTCGAAGCGCGCGGGTACACCGCGTGGGACGCCACGTCACCGGCCTTCCTGATGGATAACATCAACGGAAAGACCCTCTGCATCCCGACGGCGTTCTTCTCCTACACGGGCGAAGCGCTGGATAAGAAGGTGCCCTTACTCCGCTCCATCGAGGCGCTCTCCACGCAGGCCGTGCGCGTGCTGAAGCTCTTCGGCAACAGCGCGACCAAGGTGAACTCAACCGTCGGCCCCGAGCAGGAGTATTTCCTGATCGATAAGCAGTTCTACCTGCAGCGCCCGGACCTGATCAATGTCGGGCGCACGCTCTTTGGCGCCAAGCCGCCGAAGGGGCAGGAGATGGAAGATCATTACTTCGGCACCATCCGCAGCCGCATCCTCGCCTTCATGATGGACGCCGAAAAGGAAATGTTCAAGCTGGGGATCCCGGTGAAGACCCGCCATAACGAAGTGGCGCCGGCGCAGTTCGAAATCGCTCCGCTCTTCGAGGCCGCCAACGTGGCGACCGACCATAACATGCTCGTCATGGAAGTGCTGAAAGCTACCGCCGATCGCCATGGACTGGCCTGCTTGCTGCACGAGAAGCCGTTCGCCGGTGTGAATGGCAGTGGCAAACACGACAACTGGTCGATGAGCGACGCCAACGGGAACAACTTGCTTGAGCCCGGCACCACCCCGCACGACAACGCGCAGTTCCTGGCCTTCCTGGCGGCGGTCGTCCGCGCGGTCAACAAGCATGCCAAACTGCTGCGCGCCGCGGTGGCGGTGGCCGGCAACGATCATCGCCTGGGCGCCAATGAGGCCCCGCCGGCGATCATCTCCATCTTCCTCGGCGACCAGCTCGCTGAAATCGTCAACAACCTGATCGAAGGGAAGACGGGCTGTGGCAATCACGGCGGCTGCATGGAAGTCGGCGTCACCACACTGCCGAAGCTGCCGAAAGACACCACCGACCGCAACCGCACCTCGCCGTTCGCCTTCACCGGCAACAAATTCGAGTTCCGCGCGGTGGGGTCGTCCCAGACGATCTCCGGCCCCAACATCGTACTCAACAGCATCGTCGCCGAATCGATCGACTACATTGCGACCAAGCTCGAACAGGCCGTGGCCGCGGGGACTGACCTCAACGCCGCGCTGCAAACTCTGTTACAGGATGTGTTCACCGAGTCGAAGGATGTCCTCTTCGATGGCGACGGCTATAGCGC
Source organism: Armatimonadota bacterium (assembly GCA_036504255.1). GTDB lineage: Bacteria > Armatimonadota > Hebobacteria > CAIYQO01 > CAIYQO01 > DASXVL01. Next base: position 7,160 of record DASXVL010000505.1, read on the forward strand.
GGAATGGGCGGCTGAGGCGGCACGCCGTGGGCTGCCGAACCTGAAGACGACCGTGGATGCCCTGCCGGCCCTGACTGCTCCTGAGGCGCGCGAACTCTTCAGCAAGTACGGCGTCTTCACCGAGCGTGAGTTGGATTCCCGCCAGGAGATCATGCTGGAGAACTACGTTAAGGCGCTGAATATCGAAGCGCAGTTGACGGCGCAAATCGCCCGCACCATCATCCTGCCCGCCGCGTTGGCGTACCAGCAGCAAGTCGCGATCACGCTGGTGCAGACGAAGCAGGCGTTGGGCGTGCTCGACCTCGTGCCCGCCGGCGCCGGCGGCGTTGCTGCCGACTTCGGTCCGCAGGAATCCCTACTCGGCACGCTCGTCGCCAACATCAGTGGTCTGCAAAACGCCATTGACGCGCTGGAATCCGTGCATGGCGCGCTGGAAGAAGAAGGCGCCGTGCTGGAGCACGCTGCCTACTACAAAGACAACGTCATCCCCGCCATGCTCGCCGTACGCAACTTTGCGGACACGCTGGAAGGCGTGGTCGACGATGCCAAGTGGCCGTTGCCGAAGTACCGCGAAATGCTGTTCATCTACTAAGAGACTGCACAGCCAACCGCACCTGCGACTGCGCCCACCCACGAGGGTGGGCGCAGTCGTTGCAACAAGGCATTCCGCCGGACGCGTACGCGATCCGGACAGTCACGCTCACACGTTGCCGTGCGGAATAATTGTACATTCCGGGTACGGAGGTTCACCTGCCCGGTAATTTGGGGTATAATCCCCCCGTGGCTAATCAATCCGTCATTGAATTTCAACACGCCAGCGTCGTCTACCCCAACGGCATCGAGGCGCTGCGCGATGTCAACCTGCATATCGGCAAAGGAGAGTTCGTCTTCTTCGTGGGTCCCAGTGGCCAGGGGAAATCGACCGCTTTAAAGCTGATGTACCGCGAGATCAAGCCCACAGCGGGGCGCGTGCTGGTGGAGGGCCATGATGTCGGCCGTCTCAACGCACGTGGCGTGGCACGACTGCGCCGTCGCCTCGGGGTGGTGTTTCAAGATTTCAGCCTGCTGGAGTACAAGACGGTGCGCGAGAACCTGCGCTTTGCCATGCAAGTAGTGGATACCCCACACCAGATCATCCGGCATCGCGTGAATGACCTGCTGGACCAAGTCGGCCTGGGCGATCGGCGCAACGCATTCCCCCTGCAGCTCTCCGGCGGGGAACAACAACGCCTCTGTATCGCACGCGCGCTCATCAATCATCCGCCGATTCTCATCGCGGATGAGCCGACTGGAAATCTTGATCCGGACACGTCCCGGGAGATTCTCAAGTTATTGGATGCAATCAACCTGAAGGGGACAACGGTCGTCATGGCCACGCACGATCGTGAGATCGTCGATGACATGCAACGCCGTGTGGTGTACTTCTGCGAGGGGCGCATCATCGCCGATATGGCCTCCGGCGGCTATTACCCCCCCTCCGCCTGCGAATCTGCCGACACGGACAGCCTGCAGCCGACGTCTTAGAAATTGTCCGAAAAGTATTTGGCCAGAGATCGCGCCGAGATTTTTCCGCCTGCCAGTGGCGAGTTTCTGCCGGTGTATGAGGACATACATGCAAGGAAATCCGCCACTGGCAGGCGGAAAAAGATCAAGCGAGATTGGTCAGAGACTTTTTAGACAGTTTCTTAGCCGGGAAGTGATAAACGCCCATGTTTTCGCGATTTGAATTTGTGCTAACAGAAACCGCCTTGAGCCTGCGTCGCCACCCGATGATGGCCTTCGCCGCTATCACGTGCGTGGCGGCAACGCTGTTCGTCGCCGGCATCGTCGGTCTGGCGCTCTTAAATGCCCACCACGCGGTAGACAATGCGCTCAATCGTGTACGTTTCGTCGTCTACTTCCACCCTGACCCGGAAACCACACGGGAGGAAGCGCGCGCCGCCTACCGAAAAATCTGTGGGCTGCCACAAGTGCAATCGGCGGAGTTTGTCACGAGTGAACGCGCCTGGACCAAAATCCGGAAAGACGACCCACAATACGCCCGACTCATCGAGCGTAACCCGCTGCCGGATTCGGTGGTCATTAAGGCCGTCCACGTCGAGGATATTCCGGCGTTACGCGAGCAGATCCACACATGGCCGGAGGTGCACAGCATCAACGATGCCCCCGAGGTCTCCTCATTTCTGGAAAACAGCCAACGCGCGCTGCGCCGTGTCGGCTCAGTGATGGGCATTATCTTGCTGCTGCTGTCGCTGGTCATTATCCACCATACCATTGAACTGACACTGTATGCGCGGCGTAAAGAGATCCATATTATGGCGCTCGTCGGCGCCACGCCCTCGACGGTGGCGCTGCCCTTTTTGTTGGAAGGCATTGTCTATGGCCTGGTGGGCGGCGGGCTGGCATTCGGCTTTCTCGCCCTGCTCTACAACTTTTTCATCGTCACCATGCGCAGCGAATACGGCGCCAAGCTGCTGCAAGACTCCGCCTTACTCTCGCAAGGCATAGTCGCCTTGCTCGTGGCCGGTGTCGTGCTCGGACTCAGTGGCAGCATTATCTCTGTCATTAAATATTTGCGCCGTCCCCGTTCCAAAGTCACCAACGCCTGATCCATATCATCCCTACTCGGAGACCACTCATGCCTCTTCGCCTTGGATTCATTGCCGTGCTGGTTGGCATCTATGTCGCGGGCGCGCAACTTGCCGCCCACCACGCGCCCGCCTGGACAATCGCCACGCTCATGGCCCTGATGTTCCTCGCCCTGGTCGCCGCCATGTATCTGCGTGTGCTGCCCGCCGTGCTCGCCCTGCCCATCCTGGCCATTCTGCTGACGGCGATTGCCGGGATGCATTGGCAAGATATCTTCACGAAAGTCGTGGAGGAAGGCGGCATGCGGCTGAAGACGGCGATTCTCGCCGCCATCCTGGGTTCCATCCTCGCGCAAGTGGTGGAAAAGACCGGCATCGCGCAGACTGCCATTAAAAAGACCGCGGAGTTAGGTGGCGATCGGCCGATGATCCTGGCGGTCATCCTCACGCTGGTCATCGCCATCCTCTTCACCACGCTGGGCGGCCTGGGTGCGGTCATCATGGTAGCCACCATCGTCATTCCCATCCTGCTCTCGCTCGGGCTGCGCCCGCTCTACGTCGGCTGCCTCTTCCTGCTCGCCATGTCGCTCGGCGGCGCGTTCAACCTGGCGAATTGGGAGCTCTATAAGACTACGCTGGGCATGACCAACGCGCAAATTGGCGCCTTTGCCTGGCCCTTCGCCGGTCTTATGCTGCTCGCCACCGGCGTGTTTCTCGCCATCGAAGGCAAACGCCTGGGCAAAGCGCGCTACAAAGCCGTGCTCACGGAGCCGGCGACGAAGCATGACTTCGTGCCCTGGTACGCGCTACTCACCCCCATTGTCCCGCTCGTGCCGGTGCTCTTTTTCGCGCTGTTGCCGAAGTTTTATGCGAAGCCGGCGGAAGTCACGGCAGCGATCAATGGCGAGGGTTACCGCGTTGTTATTACACAAAAAGATGGTTCTGATCGACACGTGCTCGAACAGGGAGAATCAATTACGCTGTCTCCGGGACAGTATCTGACCACCGATGAACCCAGTCAGGGCCCAGCCGCCGACAATACCCGATGGGCAGCACTCGACGTGCAACCCTGGACGGCCATCACCCTGCAAGTTGATGTTGACCCCACACAACCGACCATACGGACCTTCACCATCAACCCATCTTCGACCGCCTACGACTTCCCCATCTCGGTCGCGCTCATCCTCGGCATTCTCTATGGGGCTATTGCCACCTGGAAGAAGGGGCAGAGTACCGTGCAGCTGCTGACGAAATCGGCGTTTGACGGCGTGGCGGCGGTGGGCCCAGCGCTGGTACTCATGCTCGGCATCGGCATGGTGCTCATTGCTACCATGTCACCCCAAGTTAGCGCCATTATCCAGCCTATGATCAAGCAAGTGGTGCCGCATGGTAACTCGCTGGCGGCCATGGCCAAGTATGTCGCCATCTTCACCATCCTCGCCCCGCTGGCGCTCTATCGCGGCCCGCTCAATCTCTGGGGCATGGGCAGCGGCTTGATCGGCGCGTTGAACGGCCTTATGCCCGGCGGCGCCATCATGGGCGCGTTTATGTCGGTGGGGATGATCCAGGGGGTGTGCGATCCGACGAATACCCATAACGTGTGGATCGCGAATTATACGAATATCGACGTGCAGGATATCTTAAAACGTACGCTGCCCTATATGTGGATTCTCGCTCTCATCGGGCTGGCGCTCAGCGCTGTCCTCTACTATGGTGGGGTCGTACGCTAATCCGCCTGACAAGATAATACGGGGCGTCACGCTGGTCGTGACGCCCCGTATTATTATAGACTATAGCGACACCCTCACTTAAACAGTGATGGGAATATCAATTACCCGCGCGGTTTTCCCTTCCACCTGATAGCTACCCTCCGGTGTCAGTACCGCAGAGGTCATACAACAAGCTTCCGGCAACACCGTCCCCGGCCAAACCACGCAGCGCGTGAGATCCGTTCCACGCGGTAAGACGACATCATCCCCGATGACGCATTGCACCAATTTCGCCCCCGCCACGCTCACATCGCGTGCGATCAAATTGCCATTGACCCGCTGCCCGCGCCCTTCGACGCGGATGCCCCCGGCCAGGTAATCCAAGTTCGCTTGCAGGTAATCAGCGGGATTGCCAATGTCCGTCCAATAGCCCTCCAGCGGGAACGCGAAGAAGGGCAACTGGCGGCGCAAGATTTCCGGAAAGACATTAAGCGCAAAATCGCAGAATTCCCCCGCTGGTATCAGATCGAAAATTCCCGGTTCAAAGATATAAATACCGGTATTGGCTTGATGACTGATCTCCGTACCCGGCGCGGGCTTCTCCTGGAAGTGCATGATCCGATGCTCCGCATCGGTCACGACCACGCCATATTCTGACGGGTCAGACACCGTCACGGTCGCCAACGTCGCGAAGGCGCCGCACGCGCGGTGGGCGGCCAGTAGCGGGACCAGGTCCAAGTCGAGCATGGCATCCCCGGCAATAATCACCACTTGATCATCGCCCAATAGCGATTGCATGCGTTTCATGCCACCCGCGGTACCGGTCGGTTCCTCTTCCTGCGACCAGTGCAGACGCATCCCATGCGCACGCCCATCGCCGAAAGCCTCCATGATTTGCCCACCGTGATAGGATACATTGACACAGGCAGCGGTGATACCGATATGTCGCAGCGTTTGGAGACCCTGTGCCATCACCGGGCGATTCGCGACCGGCAATAAGGGCTTGGGACGCGATGTGGTCAACGGCATCAATCGTGTGCCTCGGCCAGCGGCTAAGATCATTCCTTTGGGCACTTCGCTCCTCCTTTATGGTCGTCCAATCTAGCCGTACCGCGGTCGCGTAGCGACCAGGGTTCCGCAGCGATAGACATTATCATAATATTTTACCTGCTATTTCGTCCAGCGCTCACTGGTGGTATTGCTGCTGCTACTGATTTTTCGCAATCTTTCCGACCGACCTTGGCGCTGTTGCGTCCGTAGGAACGGCAGAATGCCGCCATCGGGCACGCCGCGCATTTCGCTCCCCGCGCCGTACAGAGCAACGCGCCGAAATCCATCAAGGCCGAGTTAAACTCCCACGCCTTCCCTTTCGGCAGCACGCGCGCTGAAATCTCCCACAGGCGTCGGTCTAGGGGTCCGCTACGCGGGTCACCCGCAGCGATGAAGACGCGAAAGAGCACACGACGCACGTTCGTATCCAGAATCGGCGCGTCCTGCTGGTAGGCAAAGCTCGCCACCGCCCCGGCCGTATAGCGCCCGATCCCTTTGAACTGGCGTAATGCCTCGACGTCGCGCGGCAATTCACCGCCGTAGCTCGCCACGGTTTCCCGCGCGATCGCCTGCAAGCGCACCGGGCGAATATTATACCCCAATCCTTTCCATGTTGCCTTCACCTCATCCAGATCGGCATCGGCCAGCGTATGCAAGGTCG